>JAPJRE010000126.1 GCA_030824725.1 Sphingomonas sp. | reverse complement strand
TCCCCGTCTCGCGCCCATCGCCGCGCGCATCACCGCGCCGCGGCCGCCGCTGACCCTAGGGAGCCGCACGCTGCGGTTCGACCAGCCGCAGGTGATGGCGATCCTCAACATGACGCCGGACAGCTTCTCCGACGGCGGCAGGCATGTGGGGGACCCGGCCGCGGCTGCCCAGTCCGGCGTCGACATGAGCATTGCCGGCGCCGCGATCCTCGACGTAGGCGGCGAGTCCACCCGGCCGGGCGCGGAGACCGTGTGGGAAGGCGACGAGATCGCCCGCGTCGTGCCGGTGATCGAGCGGCTGGCAGCGAGCGGCGCGGCGATCTCGATCGACACCCGCAAGGCCGCAGTGATGGAGGCAGCGCTCGCGGCGGGCGCGCATCTCGTCAACGACGTGTCGGCATTGCTCTACGATGATCGCGCGATGGAGGTGGTGTCACGTGCGGGCTGCCCGGTCGTGCTGATGCATGCCGCCGATCCGAAGCATGGCGCCAAGGGGAACGGCGCCTATGGCGACGTGCTGATCGACGTCTTTGACTGGCTGGATGCCCGCGTGGCGGCGGCGGTTGCCGCCGGTGTCGATCGGTCGCGCATCGTTGTGGATCCCGGCATCGGCTTCGGCAAGACGCTGGCCGATAATCTCGCGCTGATGAACGGGCTGGCGCTGTTCCACGGCCTTGGCTGTCCGATCCTGCTCGGCGCCAGCCGCAAGCGGATCGTGGGTGCGCTCGCCAACGAAGCGCCGGCCGAGCAGCGGCTGGGCGGGTCGCTCGCGCTCGCGCTGAAGGGCGCCGCGCTGGGTGTGCAGCTGCTGCGCGTCCACGATGTGTTCGAAAGCGTGCAGGCGCTGCGGGTGTGGCGCGGCATGCAGGATGCCGCGCTCACCGCGCCTCACGCCGCGGTCTGATCGATCCCGAGTTCGCCGAGCTTGCGGTAGAGCGTCGAGCGGCCGATGCCGAGGCGGCGGGCGACTTCGGTCATCCGCCCGCGATAATGGCCGATCGCCAGCCGGATCACATCCGCCTCGATTTCGTCGAGCGGGCGGAGGTTGCCGTCCGGGCGGAACAGCGAGATGCCGCCCATGCCCGAGTGGTTCGTCACCGGACCCGCCGACATCGGCTTGCCCTGCGCGATCTGGGCGATCTGCGGGAAGTCGTCGCGGGTCAGCCCTTCCTCGTCGCAGAGCACCGCCGCGCGGAACAGTGCATTCTGCAGCTGGCGGACATTGCCCGGCCAGTCATAGGCGGTGAGCAGCTGCAGCGCGTCGTCGGTGATCCCGAGCGAGCGCAGGCCCGGTTGCTCGGCGATCCGCGCGAGCAGGTGGCGGACGAGCGCTGGGATGTCGCCGGCGCGCTCGCGAAGCGGCGGGATGGTCACCTGGACGACGTTGAGCCGGTAATAGAGATCCTCGCGGAAGCGGCCCGCCTCTACCTCGGCGAGCAGCGGCACGTTGCTGGCGGCGACGACGCGGACGTCGACTTCGCGCGGGTGGCGCGCGCCGAGCGGCTGGATCTCGCCGGTCTGCAGCATGCGCAGCAACTTGACCTGCGCCTCGAGCGGCATCTCGCTGACTTCGTCGAGGAAGATCGTGCTGCCATCGGCGTCCTGCAGGCGGCCGACCTTGCGCTCGAACGCGCCGGTAAAGGCGCCCTCCTCATGGCCGAACAGCTCCGATTCGACGAGATTGGCCGGGATCGAGCCGCAATTGACGCAGATGAGTTCTTTGCGCGCGCGCGGCGAAGCACCGTGAATCGCCTCCGCCACGACATGCTTGCCGACGCCGCTCTCGCCTTCGATCAGCACCGGCACGCGGGCGCGGGCGGCCTTGGCGGCGACCGCCAGTGCTGCGCGGAATTGCGGGGCCGAGCCGACGATCTCGGCAAACCCAAGATTGGCGGTTAGTTTCTCGGTGAGCGGGCGGAGTTCGCCGGCGCTGCTGCCGCCCATCGCGCTTTCCAGCGCGACGAGCAGCCGCTCGGAGGCGATCGGCTTGACCAAGAAGTCGCTGGCACCGGCCCGCATCGCCCCTACCGCCGCGGCGACCGAGCCATTGGCGGCGAGCACCAGGATCGGCATGTGCGGGCGGCGCGCCCGCAGCTCGGCGATCAGAATCGCGGCATCGGCGTCCGAGGCGGGGTGATCGAGCAGGATCGCATCGACCGCGAGACCGTCGGGCGTACCGAGAGTCTCGAGCGCGCTCTCCGCGTCGTCGGCGAAGATCGTCCGCCAGCTGCGCCGCGAGGCGATCGCGGCGACGAGGCGTCGCTGCGCCGGTTCCGAATCGATCAGCAACAGAAGACGTTGCCCGTTGCGCGTCATGCCGACTCCAGTCCCAAATGTCCCGTTTCGAGCCGCATCGGTTAGACGAGAGGCGTAAAGTTCGGCTTAAGCAGGGCCGAAACAGTTCTTGGGGCGGCGGGGTTGAGGGGCGCGGAAGCAGCGGTATAAGACATCGAGCACCTAGGAGAGGAGCACATCAATGGCTGAAACAGGTGAAAGCGCCGGCGAGATCCAATCGCATGTCGAAACCTTCCATGGTTTCACTGCATTGATGAAGTGGGGCACGGTGGCGGTATTCCTCATCGCTGCGTTCGTCGTCTTCCTGATCGCCCGCTGACGTGAAGATCGCGGTACTCAAGGAAACGGCGATTGCCGAACGACGTGTCGCGGCTACGCCGGAAACCGTCAAGAAGTTCATTAATTTGAAGGCTTCCGTAGCGGTCGAGGCGGGGGCGGGGGCCGCCGCTTCCTTTGCCGACGCGGCCTATCGCGACAGCGGCGCGACGATCGCATCGCGGGCCGAGGTGCTGGTCGATGCGGATATCGTGCTGGCCGTGCAGGGCCCGGATCCCGACAGCCTGGCGGGCCTGAAGCCGGGCGCGTGGCTGGTCGCCGGGCTCAACCCGTTCGGCGAGCGGGCGCGCCTCGATCGCTATGCCGCGCTCGGGCTGGAGGCGCTGGCGATGGAGTTCATGCCGCGCATCACCCGCGCACAATCGATGGACATCCTCTCGTCCCAGTCGAACCTCGCCGGATACAAGGCGGTGCTCGACGCCGCCGCCGAATATGATCGCGCCTTCCCGATGATGATGACCGCCGCCGGCACGGTGAGCGCCGCCAAGGTGTTCGTGATGGGTGTCGGCGTCGCCGGCCTCCAGGCGATCGCCACCGCGCGGCGTCTGGGCGCACAAGTCTCCGCCACCGACGTGCGCTCGGCGACCAAGGAGCAGATCCTGTCGCTCGGCGCCAAGCCGATCTTCGTCGAGAATGTCGCCGGGATCGAAGGCGAGGGCTCGGGCGGCTATGCCACCGAGATGAGCGACGCCTACAAGGCCGCGCAGGCCGAGCTGGTGTCGGCGCACATCGCCAAGCAGGACATCGTGATCACCACCGCGCTGATCCCCGGCCGCGCCGCCCCGCGGCTGATCAGCGACGCGCAGGTCGCGACGATGCGGCCGGGCAGCGTGATCGTCGACCTCGCGGTGGAGCAGGGCGGCAATGTCGAGGGTTCGGTGGTGGGCGAGATCGTGGAGCGCCACGGCGTGAAGATCGTCGGCCATCGCAACGTGCCCAGCCGGCTCGCGGCGGACAGCTCGGCCTTGTTCGCACGCAACCTGTTTAACTTCCTCTCGGCCTTCTGGGACAAGGAAGCGGGCAAGCCGGTGCTCGACGAGGAAATCGGCACCGCCGTGCGGGTGACGCAGGGCGGCAAGGTGGTGCACGAGAGGCTGTTGTCGTGACGCCGGGGACGCTCCCCGATCCTCCCCGCTACGGGGAGGGGGACCGCGCGCAGCGCGGAGGAGGGGGAGCGAAGCGGGCGATCCGGCCCGAGGTCGCAAGGGCGCGGCGGCAGCGGCGCAATGCCTTGGGACGCGGGTGCGCAACCAGCATCCGATCGGCCAGTACGTTTTCGATTTCTACCTCGCCGCCTTGCGGCAGGCGATCGAAGTCGATGGTCAGGCGCATGCGACGCCTGCGGCGGTCGCGCACGATCGCCGCACGGATCAGTTTCTGGCCGATAACGGCTACCGAGTTCTGCGTATCGGCGCGGCGGCGATCTCGCAGGACGCCGACGGGGTAGCTGCCTGGATCGCGTCGCTTGCCGGGCTCCCCCTCCACCAGCCTGCGGCTGGTCCCCCTCCCCGTTCCGGGGAGGATCTTTCCGCGCCTCCGCGCGCGGATCAGGAGTAGATCATGGACTTCATCTCGATCCTATCGGTCTTCGTGCTGGCGTGCTTCGTCGGCTACTATGTGGTCTGGTCGGTCACGCCGGCGCTGCACACGCCGCTGATGGCGGTGACCAATGCCATTTCCTCGGTGATCATCGTCGGCGCGCTGATCGCCGCCGCCGGTAGCCTGGGAAGCGCGGGCGAGACCTCGAAATGGCTCGGGCTGCTCGCGGTGATGCTGGCTAGTATCAACATCTTCGGAGGGTTCGCGGTGACGGCGCGGATGCTCGCCATGTACAAGAAGAAGGTTCGCTGAGCATGGAGAGCATCGCGCAAAATCCCTGGGCGGCACTCGCCTATCTCGTCGCCGGCGTCTGCTTCATCCTGGCACTGCGCGGGCTGTCGAGCCCCGCCACGAGCCAGCGCGGCAACCGCGCCGGCATGATCGGCATGACGATCGCGGTGGTGACCACGCTGGTCACCCATGTCCCGCGCATCGCGCCGCCCTGCCCGACGGGGGCAATCTGCGAGAATTATGGCACGCCGGTGCTCGATACGCTGACCTTGATCGAGCTGCTGGCGGCGATCGGCATCGGCGCGGCGATCGGCATCGTCACCGCGCGGCGGATCGCGATGACCGCGATGCCGCAGCTCGTCGCCGCCTTCCACTCGCTGGTCGGCCTCGCCGCGGTGCTGGTCGCCGGCGCGGCGTTCCTCAATCCCGGCGCGTTCGGCATCGCCAGCGACGGCGTGATCTTCCTCCAGAGCCGCATCGAGATGGGGCTTGGCGTCGCGATCGGCGCGATCACCTTCTCGGGATCGGTGATCGCGTTCCTCAAGCTCAACGGCAATATGGGCGGCAAGCCGATCCTGCTGCCCGGCCGGCACGTGATCAACCTGGGCGTGCTCGCGGCCATCCTCGGCTTGATCGCGTATTTCACGCAGGACCAGAGCCCCTGGATCTTCTGGACGGTGACGGCGCTGAGCTTCGCGATCGGCTTCCTGCTGATCATCCCCATCGGCGGCGCGGACATGCCGGTGGTGGTGTCGATGCTCAACAGCTATTCGGGCTGGGCGGCGGCGGCGATGGGCTTCACGCTGCACAACTCCGCGATGATCATCACCGGCGCGCTGGTCGGCAGCTCGGGCGCGATCCTCAGCTACATCATGTGCCGGGCGATGAACCGCAGCTTCCTCAGCGTGATCGCAGGCGGCTTCGGCGGCGATTCCGGCGGCGGCGCGGGTGCCGCTGCGGCGATCGACCGGCCGTGGAAGCGGGGCAGCGCCGAGGATGCGGCCTTCCTGATGAGCCAGGCCGAGCAGGTGATCATCGTCCCCGGCTATGGCATGGCGGTGGCGCAGGCGCAGCATGTGCTGCGCGAAATGGCCGACAAGCTCAAGGCGCACGGCGTCCGCGTGAAATATGCGATCCACCCGGTCGCGGGCCGCATGCCGGGGCATATGAACGTGCTGCTCGCCGAAGCCAACGTGCCCTATGACGAGGTGTTCGAGCTGGAGGACATCAACTCCGAATTCGCCCAGACCGACGTCGCCTTCGTCATCGGCGCCAATGACGTGACCAACCCGGCGGCCAAGACCGACAAGTCCTCGCCGATCTACGGCATGCCGATCCTCGACGTGGAAAAGGCCAAGACCGTGCTGTTCATCAAGCGCAGCATGGGCGGCGTCGGCTATGCCGGCGTCGACAACGAGGTTTTCTACCGGGACAACACGATGATGTTGCTCGCCGATGCTAAGAAGGCGGTAGAGGAAATCGTCAAGTCGCTGGACTGATCGAATCGATCCTGGGCGGCGCGTTCCGCCTGTTGCGGCAGAATCCCCTGTCGGTGCTGGTCTGGGCGATCCTCTGTCTCGTCGGCATCTTCGCGATCGGGCTGCTGCGAATCCGGTCGGCGCTGGCCGATCCCGGCAGCGTCGCCGGCGCGCTGGCCGCGGGGCTGCTAAACCAGGGGCTGGCGATCGGGCTGGTCGCGGTGCTGGTCACTGCGGCCACCCGCGCGACGCTCCCCCCCTATAAGCGCCGCGCCTGCCATCTGCGGCTGGGCGCCAACGAGCTGCGCGTCTTCGCGCTGCTCGCCCTGCTGGCGCTGTTCTTCCTGCCCCTGCTGACCCCGCTCGCGCAGATCGGGCTCAACGCCGCGGCGCTCGGCGAAACCCTGCTGATGATCGTCCTCGCCGCCAAGAACCTCCCGGCGGCATCGCAGTTGCTGCTGGTCTCGGGCATGCTGGCGCTCACCGCGCTGAGCTTCGTCCTGGCCACCGCGACCCTGGCCAGCGCGGCGAGAACGATGCTGGGACTTCAGGACGGCCGGATCGAGGACTTGCGCCGCCCGCGCTGACCGGCGCCGCTTCTTTGCTCCACTTCGGAGGCGCGGCCGAAACTTTCTGCCAAAATGATCCGGATCGGAGTAAATCAGACTCCGCCATTTCGGAGCGATGCGGCATCTGAGGGGAACAGATGTCGAACCAGGGGGTGGGACATGTTCGAGGATACGGCGGCCGGGGGGCTGACAAATCTTTCCTATGACATCGACGTCGATGTCGCGCAGATCGTTTGCGGCTCGGCCGCGGGGCAGGCGGCGGCCGAAGGGCTGGTAGCGATGGCGGGCATGCGCGCGCGGATGCCGGTGGATGCGGCGACCGCGCTCCACACCACGACGCTGGTCGATGGGGTGCAATTGCTGCTGCTCGAGGCCGATGGCGTCGCGCCGGCGCTGCTCGAGCCCCTGCTGATCCGGCTTGGCGCGCTGGCCGAGGGGCGCGCGGTGCCGCTGATCGCCACGGTGACGCCGGAGCAGATCGACCTCGCGATCGGCCTGCTGCCCGCCACCGCCGTGCTGCAATGCGCGCCGAGCGACGCCGATCGGCTGGGGGCGGTGCTGGCCGTGCGGCAGGGGCCGGTCGTGCGCCTGCACGACGGCATGCGCGACCAGGAATCGCTGCGCATGCGCCGCTTCCAGGAAGAAGTGGCGCGCATTGCCGAATCGCTGTCGCGGCTGACGCGCGGCGAGCTGGCCGATGGCGGCAGCGTCCGCGCCGATGCCACGGCCTTTCGTTCGGACGCGGACGACGCCGGGAGCCCTTCCGGGGCGGGCACCGATGCCGGGGAAATCCGCCGGGTGATTCGGGCGCGGCGGCTGCGGGCGGAGTTCTTCGAGGGCGATCTGTTCGCCGATCCCGCCTGGGACATGCTGCTTGATCTCTATGCAGCCGATCTGGAGCATCGCCAGATATCCGTCTCCAGCCTGTGCATCGCTGCGGCGGTGCCGCCGACGACGGCGCTGCGCTGGATCGGCACGCTCAACGAGGCGGGGCTGTTCGATCGCCGGGCGGACCCGAGCGACCGGCGCCGCGCCTATATCGCGCTGAGCGACGGCGCCCGGCGCGGCATGGACCGCTTTGTCCGCGCGGTGAAGCGGGCGGGGCTAAATCTCGTTTGAGGCTTGCCCTTCGCGCGGAGCTTTGGCATCGGCGTGCGACGCGGTCGCCTGGCGACGCGCGGGCGGTTAGCTCAGTTGGTAGAGCATCTCGTTTACACCGAGAGGGTCGGCGGTTCGAGCCCGTCACCGCCCACCATTTTCCTCCGAGCGCGAGAGCATGGGTTCGGCCTGCGGGGCTTGGGTCAGGTCCAATCGTGCCCATCCTGCTGGAGATGGTAGGCGCACGAAACGGATGGCGGCTTGCGCCCCAGTTGCGGCCTGCCTACGGTGAAGCGCAAGGGCGATCAGACTGCCAACGTGGCGGCAGGCGTTGAAATGTCCCCCGATTGTAGAATTCCCCTGCGCTGCTAACTTCGCGGGATGAAGCTTTTGAAACGCATCTTCATCGCGCTCTATTGGGCAGGCTGGATTATTCCATTTTGCATGAGCCACTGGCTGTCCCAAGCCTTCATGACAGATGTCGTCGTTCCAGCGGTCCGGAAGGGATCTAACTGGAGAGGGTCGTTCGACCCATTCCCCCTTATCGATCGATTATTCTACGCATCGATGATCTGGCTTGCGATCGTCATTATAACATGGAGCGCTCGCATTTTCCCTCCAAATGACCGCTAACCACCCAGTTCGAGCCGCTCGCAGCATCTACGGAAGCAGCTACTCGCCCGCTTACCGCCTAGTCGTGATGTTCGGCCAGCCGCGCCATCATGTTGTTTTGCGCGTCGCCATGGAGCGGCACCGCCGCCGGCTGCACCAGCACGCTGAACGGGGGTACGTCGTCGAGCAGCCAGACATTGCCGCCGATCGTGCTGCCGCGGCCGATCGTCACCCGGCCGAGGATCGTCGCCCCGGCATAGATGATCACGTCGTCCTCGATGATCGGATGGCGGGCATAGCGGGTGCGCGGGCCCGCCGGCGCGAGCCCCAGCGGGCTGCGCGCGCCGAGCGTGACGTGCTGGTAGAGCCGCACGTTGCGGCCGATGATCGTCGTCTCGCCGATCACCACGCCTGTGCCGTGATCGATGAAGAAGCTCGGTCCGATCGTCGCCGCCGGATGGATGTCGATGCCGGTGCGGGCATTGGCGAGTTCGGACAGGATGCGGGCGACGATCACCGCGCCCAGCCCGTGCAGATGATGGGCGATCCGGTAATGCAGGATCGCCAGCGCGCCGGGATAGCTGATCAGGATCTCGTCGACGCTGCGCGCGGCGGGATCGCCGACGAAGGCGGCGTCGACATCCTCGTCGAGCAGCAGCCTTATCTCGGGCAGCGCCGCGGCGAACAGGCGGACGAGCAGGTCGGGCTGGTCGCCGTCGAACGGCGTGGTGCTGTGCAGCTGCCAATAGTCGAATTCGGCGGCGAGCTGCTCGCGCAGGATGGCAAGGCCGCGGGCCAGCTGCTCGGCCACGAAATCGTCCTCGCGCGCGATGCCGCCGCGAAAGCCGCCCAGCCGGGTGGGGAACAGCGCCGCGGCGACATGCTCGACGAAGCGCGCGAGCTCGCCCGGCACCGGGAAGCGCGAAAGCCCGCGATGTTCGGCCCGGCGCTGCCGCCAGTCGGCGCGGACGCCGTTGAGCGCCGATACCGCGTCGGCGATCTCGGCCGCGAAGGCATGGGTGGAAACGAGCGGGGGCATCGGATCAGGCCGCGGCGAGCGGCGCGGGGGTGCCGAACGCGTCGGGCGCGAGCAGGCCGCTGCGGCGCGCGACGATCGTCGGCACCAGCGCCTGGCCGGCGACGTTCACCGCGGTCCGCCCCATGTCGAGAATCGGATCGATCGCGAGCAGCAGCCCCGCGCCTTCCAGCGGCAGGCCGAGCGTGGAGAGGGTGAGGGTGAGCATCACCGTCGCGCCGGTGAGCCCGGCGGTCGCAGCCGAACCCACCACCGCGACGAAGGCGATCAGCCCGTAATCCGCGAGGTGCAGCGGCACGCCGAAGAATTGCGCGACGAAGATCGCGGAGATCGCCGGGTAGATCGCGGCGCAACCGTCCATCTTGGTGGTCGCGCCCAGCGGCACCGCGAAGGCGGCATAGGCCGCGGGCACACCCAGCCGCTCGACCACTTGCTCGGTCACCGGCAGCGTGCCGACCGAGGAGCGCGAGACGAAGCCGAGCTGGATCGCCGGCCAGGCGGTGGCGAAGAAGCGCAAGGGGTTGAGTCCGTTGGCGAGCAGCAGGGCCGGGTAGACGACCAGCAGCACCAGCGCGAGGCCGATATAGATCGCCGCCACATAAGCGCCGAGCGCGGACAGCGCGTCCCAGCCATAGCGCACCACGGCGTCGCCGATCAGCGCGGCGGTGCCGATCGGCGTCAGCGCGATCACCCAGCGCAGCAGGCGGCGGAAGATGGCGAGGGCGGAGGCG
>JAPJRE010000125.1 GCA_030824725.1 Sphingomonas sp. | reverse complement strand
GACCCCGCCGCCCCCGGCGCCGGAAGCCAAGGTCTGCACGCCTGGGCCGTACATCGTGTTCTTCGACTGGAACAAGTCGGACATCACGCCGGAAGCAGCGAGCATCCTGGACAATGCGATCAGCAACTATGCCGATTGCAGCAACACCAAGGTTGTCATCGCCGGCTACACCGACCGTTCGGGTTCGGCGAGCTACAACGTCGGTCTGTCGCAGCGTCGCGCCGACACGGTCCGCAGCTACATGGGTGGCAAGGGTATCCCCGACGCCGCAATGTCGGCGCAGGGCTTCGGCGAGAGCAACCCGCGCGTTCCGACCGCCGACGGCGTTCGCGAACTCCAGAACCGTCGCGTGGAAATCACCTACGGTCCGGGTTCGGGCATGTAATTGCCACCTTCCCGCAAGGGATGGACGCAAAGAGGGGAGACCGGGCGACCGGTCTCCCTTTCTTTTTGCGTGGTGCGCCCGCGCCGGGGGCGGAACGGCCCGCTGCTTGGCGACGCCGTGGATCAGGGCGAGGGGCATTTCACCTAGCGTCATCCCGGCGCAAGCCGGGATCCATTTGCCTCTCGGTATCGGCACATGCGGCGACGGAGCCCCCAATGGATCCCGGCTTGCGCCGGGATGACGGCGTGGCGGTGGGCCGCCGGGCCGGCGCAGCCGTCAGGCTTCCGCCGCTAGCGCCGCGGCGAGCCATTCCGGCACGAGCGCGTCGCCCAGCGCTTCGACGCGGCGCAGTTCGACCATCTTGCCCAGCTCCGGGTAGACGGCACGGGTGCGATCGCCCGGTTCGCCGAGCGGGACGACGACCAGCCGGCGGTTGACCTTGGCGCGATAGTGCATCCGCGCGGTGTTCTCCTGGCCGACATAGCAGCCCTTGGTGTAGCTGACGCCGTGCAGCTCCTCGGCATTGCATTCGAGCCACAGCGTCTTGTCGCTGCCCAGCTCGTCGGCACCTTCGGTAACCCCCAGCGACAGGCGATGCGCCCGCCACGCGTGCGCGGCGCTTTCGCCACTGGCATCGCCCAGCCAGCGATAGCCGAGCGCCGCCAGCCGCGGATCGGCAACGGCACCGGGCTGTGGCGATGGCGACCAATGCACGCCGCCCTCGATCGGCGCGATCACGATCGCGCGGCGCAGGCGGTACATGGTCAGCCGGCGGGCGATGGCGTCGCGCGCGCTCGCCTCGCAGTCGATCAGGATCGCATCGCCGTCCGCCCAGAGGAGGAAATCGAACAGCGCCTTGCCCTGGGGGGTGAGCAGCCCCGCCCATTGCGGCGTCTGCGGCGTGACGCTGGCGAGGTCCTGCGGCAGCAGCCCTTGCAGAAAGCCGCGAACATCGTCGCCGGTGAGGCGCAGCAGCGCGCGATCGTCGAGCCAGGTGCTGGTATCGTCCATGTCGAACAGGTAGGACGCGGCAAACGCTGACGAAAGAGGCAAGCCATGGCGAATGTCGAACTCAAGCTGCGCGGCGGCCGCGTGCATCTCCCGAGCGGACCTGCGGAGGTGGATGTCGGCGTCTCCGGCGGCAAGATCGTCGCGATCGGCACTGTCGGCGATGCGGGCGAGACGATCGACTGCACCGGGCTCGACGTGTTGCCGGGCGTGATCGACAGCCAGGTCCATTTCCGCGAGCCGGGGCTCGAATACAAGGAAGACCTGGAAAGCGGCAGCCGCTCGGCGGTGCTGGGCGGGGTGACCGCGGTGTTCGAGATGCCGAACACCAAGCCCAATACCGACAGCGAGGCGGCGGTGGCCGACAAGCTGCAGCGCGCGCATCATCGCATGTGGTGCGATCATGCCTTCTATGTCGGCGCGACCAACCACAATGCCGAGCATCTGGCGGAGCTGGAACGGCTGCCGGGCACGGCGGGCGTGAAGATCTTCATGGGCGCCTCGACCGGCGACCTGCTGGTGTCCGACGACGCCAACCTGGCACGCGTGCTCGCCTCCGGACATCGCCGCGTGGCGATCCATGCCGAGGACGAGTTCCGGATGCAGGAGCGTCTCGGCGAGCGGGTGCCCGGCGATCCGTCCTCGCACCCGGTCTGGCGCGACGACGAAAGCGCGATCCTCGCCACCCGCCGCATCCTGCGGCTGGCCCGCGCGGCGCGGCGGCGTATCCATGTCCTCCACGTGACGACCCCGGCGGAGCTGGAACTGCTCGGCCAGAACAAGGACATCGCCACCTGCGAGGTAACCCCGCAGCACCTGACGCTGGCCGGCGAGGAGGCCTATCCGCGCATCGGCACCTATGCGCAGATGAACCCGCCGATCCGATCGGGCGCGCACCGCGACGGGCTGTGGCACTGGCTGCGCCAGGGCGTGCCCGACGTGCTCGGCTCGGACCATGCACCGCACACGAAGGAAGAGAAGGCCAAGGCCTATCCGGACAGCCCCAGCGGCATGCCCGGCGTGCAGACGCTGCTGCCGCTGATGCTCAACCATGTCGCGGAGGGTCGGCTGACGCTGCAGCGGCTGATCGACCTGACCAGCGCCGGTCCGCAGCGGATCTTCGGGCTGGTCGGCAAGGGCCGCATCGTGCCCGGCTATGACGCCGATTTCACCGTGGTCGACCTCAAGTCCCGCTGGACGGTGGACGAGGCCTGGCTGTCGTCGCGCTGCGGCTGGTCGCCGTTCACCGGCATGGAGCTGACCGGCCGCCCGGTGGGCACGATCATCCGCGGCAACCGGGTGATGTGGGAAGGCCAGCTCGCCAACCAGGCGATCGGCGAGCCGGTGAGGTTCGAGGCGGTCGAATTCGGTTGAGGGCAGGGGCGGGGCTGCGCGTGCGGCCCCGCCCGGCACCCGATCAGAAGGGCAGCCAGCGCTGCTTTTCGCTGAACTTCATATAGCCGGCGTTGACCCCCAGCCGCCAGCCTACGCCCAGCCGCACCGGGATCAGCACGATATCGCCGCGGCGGAGATACGAGGCCGAGAAGCCGCCGACGAAATAGGCGTGGCCTTCGCCCTGCGGGAAGCGCTTGTAGATCTCCTGGCTGTCATAGAGATTGTAGACCAGCACGAACACCTTGTTGGCGTCCCCGCCCAAGTCGAAGCCGATCGACGGGCCGGTCCAGTAGATCGGGCGCTGCCCCTCCACCTTGTGGAACATCTGGCCCTTGCCGTAGCGCAGGCCCACGCCGATCGCCCCCGAGGCCTCGCTGCCGGCGATATAGGCGTTGGGCTTGCCCTGGTCCTTCAGAATGTCCTCGAGCAGCTTGGCAAGGCCCGAGGCGCCCTTGCCGAACGTGCCTTCGGCGGCGGCGAGCAGATCATCCTTCTCGAACGTGTCGGTCGCCGCCTGGCGCGCGGTGGTTGCGGAGGGATCGGCAGCGGCGGGGCTGGCGGGTGCGCTCTGCACCGGCGACGGCGCGCTGTCGACCGGTGGCGGCGCGGTGTCCGCCGGGGGATAGGATTCCTGCAGCTGCGTCGTCGCGGGCGGCGGCGCGCTCTGCTGCGGTCGCTGCTGCGGCGGCGAATTCAGGTCCGAATCGATCGCGGTATTGGGGTCGATCGTCGTCATCTGGGCGGACGCGGGCACGCTGCCCAGCCCGGTGACGGCAACTGCCAGAAGCGTGAACCAACCCGATCGCATCATCAAAATTTCCCGAACCCTGCTGCTTTTGCGGGCTGTACCCTAGGGGCGCGGGGCTGTCGCGGCAATGAATGGGCGCCCGATCGACTCGATTTCGCGTTGATGTGGTTATCCCCGTTGATTGCCGGCGAAGGTCTGGTTATAGGGCTCGACCTCGGCGCTTCCGGAGACGTGGGTGAGTGGCTGAAACCAGCGGTTTGCTAAACCGCCGTACGGGGATTACTCGTACCGAGGGTTCGAATCCCTCCGTCTCCGCCATTTCAAACCAGCGCCAGAGAACCAGCGGATATCGACGCATCGCGTGCCCTCCGGCTGGGATACGGCCCATTGCGCCCGCACGATTCGCGCCACGCGCGCCGTCGGCCTCCGGCCAGCGCCGAAATATCGGCCCCGTCGCCAATTCGGGTTGGCGCTTGCCATCTGCTCCGACTATTAGCGCTGGCGACGGGTGGGTACTCGCAGGATTTCCCGCCCGGACCGTCGGCATTGGGGCGCCGGGGCGGTTGCACCGCGTGCCTCCAGCGCCTACGTCCGACCACGACTGTTACCGCTAACTTCACGACCCATATCGGAGAGATCTCGCCATGGCGCTGACCGGAGAATTGTTCATCGCATCGAAGCGCGTCGCCCGCGACAGTGGCTTCCGCGCCGTTGCCGCCGCCACCGGCAGCGAGATCGAGCCCAGCTTCAGCACCGCGACGCTGGAAGACGTCGACGCCGCCTGCGCCGCCGCCGAAGCCGCGTTCCTGCCCTATTCGAGCCTGTCCCGCGAAGAGCGCGCCAAGTTCCTCGAAGCCATCGCCGAGGAAATCGAGGCGCTGGGCGACGCGCTGATCGAGCGCGCGATGCAGGAAAGCGGCCTGCCCCAGGCCCGCCTCCAGGGCGAGCGCGGCCGCACCGCCGGCCAGCTGCGCCTGTTCGCCAAGGAACTGCGCCTGGGCGACTATCTCCGCGTCCGCATCGACCACGCGATCCCCGATCGCGCGCCGCTGCCCAAGCCGGACCTGCGCCTGCGCATGGTGCCGCTGGGCCCGGTCGCGGTGTTCGGCGCGTCGAACTTCCCGCTCGCCTTCTCGACCGCAGGCGGCGACACCGCCTCGGCGCTCGCCGCCGGCTGCCCGGTGGTGGTGAAGGGCCACCCGGCGCATCCGGGCACGGCCGAGCTGGTCGCCAGCGCGATCACCCGCGCGGCCGAGAAGACCGGCATGCCCGAGGGCGTGTTCTCGATGGTCGCCGGCACCGCCAATGAGCTGGGCGGCGCGCTGGTCAGCGATCCGCGCATCAAGGCAGTGGGCTTCACCGGCTCGCGCGGGGGTGGCCTGGCGCTGGTCCGCATCGCCCAGAGCCGCCCGGTGCCGATCCCCGTCTATGCCGAGATGAGCAGCATCAACCCCGTCTTCCTGCTGCCGGCAGCGCTGGAAGCCCGCGCCGAGGCGCTGGGCAAGGGCTATGTCGCCTCGGTGACGATGGGCGCGGGCCAGTTCTGCACCAATCCCGGCCTGGTGCTGGCGCTGGAAGGCCCGGCGCTCGAGCGCTTCCTTTCGGCAGCAAGCGAAGCGATGCTCGGCGCGCCCGCGCAGGTTATGCTCACCCCGAACATTCAGAAGGCGTATGAGAGCGGCGTCGCGAAGCTCTCGTCGGTCGCGACCGTCGAGCAGATCGCACAGGGGGCCGAGCCGCAGGGCCCGACCTGCGCGCGCGGTGCGCTGTTCACGATGAAGGGCGCGGACTTCATTGCCGATCCGAGCCATGCCGAGGAAATCTTCGGCGCGACCTCGCTGCTGGTGCGCTGCGCCAGCGTCGACGAGCTCAAGCAGGTCGTCTCGCTGCTCGAAGGCCAGCTGACCACCACGCTGCACATGGACGAGGGCGATGTCGCCGTCGCGCAGGAGCTGCTGCCGTCGCTGGAGCGCCTGGCCGGCCGCATCCTCGCCAATGGCTGGCCGACCGGCGTCGAAGTGACCGACGCGATGGTCCATGGCGGGCCGTTCCCGTCGACCTCCGACGGCCGCAGCACCTCGGTGGGCACGCTGGCGATCGATCGCTATCTGCGCCCGGTGTCGTACCAGGACCTGCCGGAAGCGCTGCTGCCGGTGGACGTGCGCGACGGTGCAGGCGTGCCGGCGCGCGTGGACGGCAAGCCGACCGTCTGAGACGGTTCCTCCTGAAACTCCCCTCCCGGTTGCGGGAGGGGAGCCAGGTACTCCCGCCGACGGCCGATTCGGAAGATTGGCAGCCTTGGGCCTGCAATGCTTTCGGCGCAGATGTCGGGCATGAAGTGGCTGGCAATCGCAGCTTTGGTCGTCGTCGGAAGTCTGGCGTTCCTTTCTGGCGGAACACGCAAGCTGAACGGCCACGTCTTCACCGTTCCGGCCGCCAATGATATTCCGGACAGCTGGACGCCCTTCTTTCTGCCACTCCCGGGGCCCGGGGATGGATTTTCCTTCTATCTCAATCCCGAAGCGGTTTTGCCTGCTCGAGTCCTGATAGGCGTCGAGAGCAAGCAGCGGATTTGCTCCCGCGCGGCAGGTTCGCAGGCGCTTGTAATCGGCACCGTCTGCGCGGCGGCAATGCCTCGTTGGCGGGGCGTCGCGATGCGGAAAGACGGCGACGGCGTGTTCTGGCGGTATGCGCTGCCAAGCACCACCGGCCACGCGGCTGCTGCGCCGGTGAATTGCTCGGCGCTCGCAGACAAATCAGGCGATGGCCTGTGCACCGCGGTGCTGCCGTACAAAGATCTGGTTTTGTCGATTCATCTGCGGGACAGCAGGGTGCAGTCGCTTGAAGCGCTGTATGACGACGCTGTCGGCAAGCTGGAGCGCTGGGAGCGCTAAGGATTGGCGTGCTGCCGCAACGAGGCGGCCCTGATGACGGCGGACGCTTGCCAGAGTGCGCGCTGCATCCTTCGCGAATGCGGTGTGCCATCTCCTCGCGAACGCAGGCCGAGAGGGAAGGAGGCTCTCGGCGTGGGCCAAAACCTCCTTCCGGGATCAAGCTACGCGGTGCCGCCCCCGTCCCGGGAGACGGAAGCAGCAACGGGCAGCGCTCAATAGGTGCCCTTGAAGCTCGCGTTCAGATTGCCGGCGCTGCTCCAATCCTGCGATCGGTCGCCCGTGCTCGTCTGATCCACGGTCGTCGCGGTCGACTTGGACTTGTCCTCGCCGAACATCGCGCCCGACTGTTCCTCGTCGCGCCAGTGGTTCTTGGCTTCGTCGGCGGTCTTGCGCAGTGTCACCTTGTCGTCGACGGTCTGGATCCAGCGCGACGGGATCGAGTGGTGGCGCCCCTCGGCATCGGTGTCGTTCTTGGTCAGGATGATGCGATCGCCGCGCACCTTGTCCACCGTGCCGACATGGCTGCCGTCCGAACCCAGCACTTCCATATGCTCGGTCACGCGGCGGAGCGCGTCGCGCTGGCCGGTACGCTCGGTGCGGAAGCTGTCGAACTCGTTGTGGAAGCGCTGGGCGTTCTCGCGACGATATTCGTCATAGTCGCGGTCGAATTCCTGGATCCGGCTGCGGCGCCATTCGCCATAATGGCTGTCCGACGCACCTTCGTTGCGGGCCTGCTGCTCGTCATAGCGCTGGTCCTGGCGGCGACGGCGCTCCGCTTCCTCGTCGCCGAACCACGAGCGGACCTCGTCGCCAGCGCGGTCGAAGAAGCCGCGGTCGCGGTCATAGCCGCGCAGGTCCTCGCCGCGATTGCGGTCATAGCCATAGGCGCTGCGGCCCTGATCCTGGCGGCCGTAGCGCGCGCCGCCCTGGTCCTGCTGGCCATAGCTGCGCGCGAAGGAATCGCGGCTGCCCCAGTCGCGGTTGCCATAGTTGCGCTGGCCATAATCGCGGTCGCGGTCCTGGCCCGAATAGCTGCCGCCATAGTTGCTGTAGCTGCGCGAGCTGGTGTCGCTCCAGTCGTTGTCGCCGCCGTCCCAGCCGCTGCGCTCCTGGTGGCGCTGGCCATAGCCCAGTGCGCCGTAGGAAGAGCGATCCTGGTTGCGCCCGTCCGAGCGGCTGCGATTCCAGTCGTCGCGCTGGTTGCGGTCGCGTCCGCGGCCATATTCGCCGGCAGCGGCATAGTCGCGTGCGCTGCTATAGGTGTAATCGCGGCCGGAGCCGTAATCCCGGCCATAGTCGCCCTGGCTGCTGCTGTCGTTGTAACCGGTGGGGCCGTAGGGGCCATAGCGATTATTGCGGTCGTCCATCGTATCTCTCCTGCTGAGATTTCGGCGGCTGCGGCATGCTTGCCGTCACGCGTCGTCCAAGCGAGCGGAGGGGCGGATGGGTTCCGCAAATTCAACTTGGCGAACAGGCACTTCGTCGCCGGCGATACAAAAGCGGCGGGAAGATGCGACAAGCCGGTTGCATCGCGCGTTTCGGCTCGCTAAGGGGTGCGCCTCCCGGGCCAGCCCGGGACCAAGGCGGCGGGGCTGTAGCTCAGATGGGAGAGCGCTGCAATCGCACTGCAGAGGTCAGGGGTTCGATTCCCCTCAGCTCCACCACCGCCTTCCTTCCCCTGAAAATTGAACCGATCAGTCCGCCAGCGCCATCGCGAGCGTGACGCGCAGGCCGGGATTGGCGTCGTTCAGTGTCAGCGTGCCGTGGTGCAGCCGGGCGACCGCCATCGCCAGCGGCAGGCCCAGTCCGTGGCCGCGCGTGTGCCGGCTGGCATCGAGCCGGCCGAACCGGCGCAGCGCCCGCGTGTGCTCCGTCGCGGGAATGCCGGGACCGTCGTCCGCGATGGACAGCAGCGCCCGTTGGCCGTCGCGCCGCACCTCCAGGCGCACCGTGCTGCCGGGCGGCGTATGGGTGACGGCATTCTCCATCAAATTCACGATCAGCTGGGTGAGGAGGCGCGGGTCGCCCTCCACCGGGATCGCTTCGCCCGGGGGCGTCGCGACGAAGGTCCGTCCGCTTTCGGTGATCAGCAGGGCCAGCCCCTCCGCCACGTCCGCGGCGAGCGCGGCCAGATCGAGCCGCGCGAAGCCCGCGCGCCGCTCGCCGCCCTCGATCTCGGTGATGCGCAGGATCGCCGCGAAGATCGCCAGGATCTCCTCGCTCTCGGCAACGGCGGCGCCCAGTTCCTCCCGCACCGGCGCCGCCTCGGGCGCGTCGGCCAGCGCCGCCAGTCGGCCGTGCAACCGGGCGAGGGGAGTCCGCAGGTCGTGTGCGATGTCGTTGGAGATGCTGCGCATGCCGGTCATCAGCTCGCCGATGCGATCGAGCATGCGGTTGAAGGTCACCGCCAGGCCGCCGAACGCGCTGCCGGGGCGGTTCGCCGGTACGCGGGCGCGCAGGTCCCCGTCGATGATCGCCTCGGCGGTGCTGCCGATCGCGGCGATGTTGATGCGGATCGCGCGGATCAGCGCGAAGGTGCCGATCAGCAACAGCGTCACTACCGCGCCAAAGCCGATCGCGAGGATGCGGACGCGCCGATGATCGTGCTGGTCGATCGGCTCGCTCTCCGCGACCAGCGTCAGGGTTTCGCCGTTCGGCAGCCGCGTCACCCACGCGCGGCCGCGGCTGAGGCCGGGGATCGCCGCGTCGCTGCGGACGGTCGAGGCGCCGATCGGCAGCGGGCGGGTGGGGGCGATGTTCCCGACAATGGTCCGGCCACCGGAATCGTGCAGCAGGAAGCCGATATCGGCGCTCTCGCGCTCGCTGCGCTCGCGGGCGATGCGCCGGGCGATCACGGGGGGTGCGGCACCGCCTTCGAGCAGCTCGCGGGCTTCGGCCTGGAGGCGCAGATCGACCTGGTGATCGATGGCGTCGAGCAGCGCGAGATACACGCCCAGCCCGACCAGCGTCGTCGCCGCCGTCAGGCCAAGCGCGAAGGCAAGGGCGATCCGGCCGAGCGAGTGGAGGCGCCGTCGCGGCACCGCTCAGGCGCGGAACATATAGCCCACGCCGCGGACCGTAGCGATCGGATCGGGCAGGCCGGGCATTTCCAGCCGCTGGCGCAGCTTCAGGATGTGGACGTCGACGATGTTGGTGGTCGGCATGAAGTCATAGCCCCAGACCCGCTCGATCAGCATCTTGCGCGAGAGCACGCTGCCGGCCTCGCGCACCAGCTCGGCGAGCAGCTTGAGTTCGGTTTTCTGCAGCTCGATCGGCTTGCCGGCGCGGGTCACGCGGTGGCGCAGCACGCTGACCGTCACGTCGCCGGCGGTCAACACGGCATTGTCGGTGGCGGGCGCGCTGCGGCGGCGCAGTACCGCGCGAATGCGGGCGTGGAGCTCGTCCACTTCGAACGGCTTGACGATGTAATCGTCGGCGCCTGCCTCCAGGCCCTCTACCCGTTCCTGGGTGAGCCCCAGGGCGGTAAGCAGGATCACCGGGGTTTCGACGCCCTCGGCGCGGATCCGGCGCAGTGGACTGCCCGCGATGTCCGGTCCGGTTGTATAGTTAGTTGATACGCGCCTCCGA
>JAPJRE010000124.1 GCA_030824725.1 Sphingomonas sp. | reverse complement strand
GTCCGCACCACCTGCGCCTATTGCGGCGTCGGCTGCGGCATCCGCGCGACCGTCACCGACGCGCGCGCCGTCCGCATCGAGGGCGATCCGGAGCACCCCGCAAATCACGGCAGGCTCTGCTCCAAGGGCACGCATCTGGGGGAGACGGTGGGGCTGGAGGGGCGTCTGCTCCATCCGATGATCGGCAATCGCCGCGCCAGCTGGGACAAGGCGCTCGACCTCGTCGCCCGCCGCTTCCGCGAGGCGATCACCGAACATGGTCCGGACAGCGTCGCCTTCTACGTCTCGGGCCAGTTGCTGACCGAGGATTATTATGTCGCCAACAAGCTGATGAAGGGCTTTATCGGATCGGCGAACATCGACACCAACTCGCGGCTGTGCATGTCGAGCGCCGTGGCGGGGCACATGCGCGCGTTCGGTGAGGACATTGTATCGGGCAGCTATGCGGACCTCGACGCCGCCGATCTGGTCGTGCTCGTGGGATCGAACACAGCCTGGTGCCATCCGGTCGTCTACCAACGGATCATGGCGGCGCGCGCCGAGCGTGGCACCAAGCTCGTGGTGATCGATCCGCGGCGTACCGAAACCGCCGAAGAGGCCGATCTGCATCTGCCGCTGCGCCCCGGCAGCGACGTCGCGCTGTTCAACGGCCTGCTCGCGCACTGCCGCGCCGAAGGACTGGCCGATGCCGTGAACCTCGACGCGCCCGAGGGTTTCTGGGAAGCCCTGGGGGACGGGCACGATCTGTGGACCACTGCCCAGACCTGCGATCTCGCGCCGGCCGATCTCCAGCGCTTCTACCAGCTCTTTGCCGCGCATCCGTGCACCGTGACGCTGTTCAGCCAGGGCATCAACCAGTCGATCCGCGGCACCGATCAGGTGAACGCGATCCTCAATCTGCACCTCGCCACCGGCCGGATCGGCACGCCCGGTGCGGCGCCCTTCTCGATCACCGGCCAGCCCAACGCGATGGGCGGGCGCGAGGTGGGCGGGCTCGCCTCGACGCTGGCCGCCCATCGCGGCTTCGGCGATCAGGACATTGCCGAGGTCGGCCGCTTCTGGGCCGCCGAGCGCATGGCGACCAAGCCGGGCCTCAAGGCCGTCGACCTGTTCCGCGCAGTGGGCGAGGGGCGGATCAAGGCGCTGTGGATCATGGCGACCAACCCTGCCGTCTCGATGCCCGATGCCGGGCGGGTGCGGGAGGCGCTGGCCGCGTGCCCGTTCGTCGTCGTGTCGGACGTCGTCGCCGAGACCGACACCAGCGTGCACGCCCATGTCCGCCTGCCCGCAGCCGCCTGGGGAGAGAAGGACGGCACCGTCACCAATTCCGAGCGCACGATCAGCCGTCAGCGCGCCTTTCTGCCGCTGCCCGGGGAGGCCAAGCCCGACTGGTGGATCGTCACCCAGGTCGCCCGGCGCATGGGGTTCCGCACCGCCTTCGCTTATGATCGCCCGGCCGAGATCTGGCGCGAGCATGCCCGCCTGACCGCCTATCGCAACCAGGGCGCTCGCATGCTGGACCTCACGGCCAGGGCCGCAATCGGCAATGAAGCCTATGACGTGATGGCGCCCTTCTCGTGGAACCCGCAGCCCTTCGCCGACCGGCGGTACCCGACCGACAATGGTCGCGCCCGGCTGGTATCGGTTGCGCAGCGCCCGCTCGATGCGCCGCTGCGCAGCTGGCCGATGACGCTCAACACGGGCCGCTATCGCGACCAATGGCACACGATGACGCGCACCGGCCTTTCGCCGAAGCTCGCCCGGCACCGCGAGGAGCCGCTGGTCGAAATCCACCCGGAAGACGCCGCTGCGCTTGGCATCGTCGACGGTGCGCTCGCGCGGGTGACGACGCCGCAGGGCGAAAGTCTGTTTCGCGCGGCCCACCATCCCGGCCAACGCCGCGGCGAGCTGTTCACGCCGATCCATTGGACCGATCAGCAGGCGCGCGGCGGTCGCACGGGAGTGCTTGCGCGCGATCTCGCCGATCCGCATTCGGGCCAGCCGGGCTTCAAGCTCTCGCCTGCTCGGATCTCGCCGGTCGTGGTCGACTGGCGGGGCTTCCTGATCGTGCACGGGGACGCACCGGCCCCGGACTGCCTGTGGGCGACGCGCGTGACGGTACCCGGCGGCGTGCTCTACGAGCTGGCCGGGGCCGGCGAGCCCGCAGCGCTCGATCGGGGGCTGCCTCGCGGAGAGCGGATCGAGGCGAGCGATCCTGCACGCGGTACCCTTCGCGTGGGCGTCCTGCGCGACGGCCTGCTTGCCGCGGTGCTGTTCGTGACCCGCCACGGAGAACTGCCGAGCCGCGATTGGCTGATCGGCCAGCTTCACCAGCCACAGGGCCCGCAGGTGCTCGCCGGCCGCGCGCCCGGTCGCAGGAGCGATCGCGGGCCGGTCATCTGCGCCTGCTTCGACATCGGCCTGCACAGCATCACCGCCGCGATCCGCGATCAGCGATTGCAAGACGTCGCCGCGATCGGAGCGGCCCTGGGGGCGGGGACCAATTGCGGCTCGTGCCGCCCGGCGCTTGCCCGCATGCTCAACGACATGCCAAAGGAGGCCGCGCATGGCTGACGAATTCCCCGCAGGCAGCGTCTGGCTGGTTGGTGGCGGCCCCGGCGATCCTGACCTGCTCACCCGCAAGGCCGAACGGCTGCTGCGTACCGCGACGATCGTCTTCTACGATGCGCTGGTGGGTGAGGGCGTCCTGGCGCTGGTCCCCCCCTCGGTGCGGCAGGTACCGGTGGGCAAGCGTGCAGGCCGTCATTCCAAGGAGCAGGGGGCGATCAACGAGCTGCTCGTCGCCGCGGCGCTGGCAGGCGAGCGCGTGGTGCGGCTGAAGGGCGGCGACCCCTCGATCTTCGGCCGATCGATGGAGGAGTGCTCGGCGCTCGTCCATGCGGGGGTGCAGGTGCGGATCTGCCCGGGCATCACCGCCGCCAGCGCGGCCGCGGCCTCCGCGGGCGTGTCGCTCTCGCTGCGCGGCCTGGCGCGCAGGGTGCAGTTCGCGACCGCGCACAAGCGCGGTGACGCGCCCCTGGATCTCGATTGGGCCGCCCTGGCGGACCCGCACTGCACCACCGTGTTCTACATGGGCCGCAGCGCGGCGGCGGAAATCAGCCGCAACCTTCAGGCGGCGGGGCTGTCGGGGGCCACGCCGGTGCTGCTCGCTTGCGATGTCAGTTTGAGCAGCGAGCGGCTGTTGCACACGCGGCTGGATCTTCTGCACATCGCGGTGGCTGGCTTCTCCAACGATCAGCCGACGCTCATTCTGGTGGGCGAGGCAATTGCGGTTGCGAACCGCACGCAAATGGATGCTGCCGGATCCAATGTGGCCAACGGCGCTGGGAGCGCCCTCCGAGAGGCGGCGGCCTGATGGATTTCCGCTCTCGGGCGTAAATGGCGTTTTCCGCTGCAGTCAACGCCCGCACCGACCGCCTGCGAATGCGAAAGCAACGGGTCCTAGAACAATCCGTGAAGGTCTGCCGATTTCCAGCTACGGTTTTGCGTTCAATTTGCAGTAAACTGCACAGACGTGCAGCCAATTTGCAGCTAGGCGATTGAAATCGATGGTGGCCCCTACGGGAATGAGAGATGCGGCTTAACATGCTGAATTGTAATGTGAAAAGATACAAGATTGCCGCTTGATGCCATCAAAATACCAGCATCATGCGCGGCGTTAATGATTGGGGATGAGGCGGGGCGCGTTTAGCTAAGGCTGCGTTGACGAAGTTTCGCATCGGCCTGTGGATGAACGTTGATGGAGCTGTGATCGTCTGGCACGAACCATGCGTTCAAGTCGGCATGATCGACAATGTGCTTGCGGCCCGGCCAGTTTCCTCGCCCGCGTTCGAGATCGCCGTTCGTTTGCGACTCGGAGAAGCGGAGATCGACTGCCAATGTAGCACGGGGCGGGGCGTAACGGCGTTGTTTGGCCCGTCCGGTGCCGGCAAGACCAGCGTGCTCAACATGGTCGCCGGATTGCGACGGCCGGATAAGGGGCGCATCGCCGTTGCCGGGCAGCTGCTGTTCGACAGCGCCCTGCGCGTCAATGTGCCCCCGGAGCGCCGCCGCGCGGGCTATATCTTTCAGGAGGCGCGGCTGTTTCCCCATCGCCGCGTGATCGACAACCTGCTGTACGGCGCCATGGGCGTGCCTCCTGGCGAGCGCTTGCTGTCGCTCGATGAGGCCCTCGACTTTCTCGGGATCGGCCATCTGCTCAGGCGCTGGCCGGCCACGCTGTCAGGCGGGGAGGCGCAGCGGGTCGCCATCGGCCGGGCGCTGCTCAGCGCGCCGCGCTTCCTGTTGATGGACGAACCGCTCGCGGCGCTCGACGCAGACCGTCGCGCGGAGATCCTCCCGGTGATCGAGCGGATCCCCGACGACCTGCGGCTGCCGATCCTGTATGTGAGCCACGACGCCGCGGAAGTAGCGCGCCTCGCTACCGAACGGGTCCTGCTGCCCCTGCCATCGCGTCGCGAACCGGACATGCGGGCAGGCTGTTTTGTCGCATTCCGTACACGTGCGGCGCCCTCCCGCATCGCGGGCAGCCGAATGATCGCCTTGGCATCCGGCTTGCAAAGGCTGGCAAGATACTGGGCGGGAGCGAGGCGCGCGGCATGGCGATGGACGGCGAGGAGATCGAGCGGCGGATCAAGGCCGCGCTGCCCGACGCCCAGGTGATCATGGTCGACCTCGCCGGCGACGGCGACCATTGGGCCGCCCGCGTCACCTCCTCCGCGTTCGTGGGGAAGAGCCGGGTGCAGCAGCACAAGCTCGTCTACGCCGCGATCGGCCCGACCGTCGGAGGCGACCTCCACGCACTCGCCCTCCAGACCTTTCTTCCAGCCTGAACCAGGGGAGCGCGCACCATGTCGACGAAGGAACGTATCGCAGAGATCATCGCCGCCGATCCGATCGTGCTGTTCATGAAGGGCACGCCGGCGCTTCCCAAATGCGGCTTCTCGGCCGCCGTCGTGCAGGTACTGGCACAGCTGCAGGTGCCCTATCAGGCGGTGGACGTGCTGGCCGACATGGCGATCCGCGAGGGGATCAAGGAATTTTCGGACTGGCCGACGATCCCACAGCTTTATGTCCGCGGCGACTTCGTCGGCGGCTGCGACATCGTTCGCGAGATGTACGCCAGCGGCGAGTTGCAGACGATGCTCGTCCCACAGGGTGCGGCCTGAGCGATGGAACTGCCCGAGGAACTGACACCGCTTTACAAACGCCACATCTTCGCTTGCGCGACGCAGCGCCCGCCGGCGCATCCGCGCGGCAGCTGCGGGGCAAGCGGCGCGCAGCCGCTCTGGGAACATCTCGGCAAGCGCATCGAGGCCGAAGGGCTGCAGCACGAGGTGGGCTTCACGCTCGCCGGCTGCTTCGGCTTCTGCTCGGCGGGGCCACTGCTGGTGATCTATCCCGAAGGCGTCTGGTACCGGCCCCAGAGCATCGTCGATGTCGATGCGATCGTCGAGGCGCATCTCAAGGGGAATCGGCTCAAAGCCGAGCAGGTGGTGGTGCTGTCCCGCTGACGGCGGGCGGCGATGCGGGCGAGAAGCCAATGCTGAAGACCGGTGCCCGCAACCTGCTGCCGACGGTGGTGACCTCGATCGCCCATGGCGGCGTCAATGCCGAGGTGGGGCTGCTGCTCGGCGAGCAGACCGTGCTCGATGCGATCATCACCCAATCGCAGCGTCGAGCGGCTCGGGCTGAAGCCCGGCGGCGAGGTGTGGGCGCTGATCAAATCGAGCTCGGTGATCCTCGCCGAGGCGACGCCGGGACTGTTGCTGTCGGCGCGCAACCAGCTTGGCTGCACCGTGACCGAGGTGCGGGAGGGGCCGGTCAGCGCCGAGGTGCTGGTCGATATCGGCGGCGGGACGCCATCGTCGCAGGGGTGACGACCCACAGCGCCGCCGACCTGGGGATCGCCTCTGGCAAGCCCATCATCTGCTGCGTGAAGGCCTCCAGGATCATTCTCGCGGTGGACGGGTAGCGAGCGCCTGTTCGGTGCCACGGTCCTGAGGCGCGCGATCTCCCGCGCATCGACCGCGCGTCACGGCGTCTCACAGCCCGCCGAGCTGCACCAGCGGTGCGGCGCCGGCGCGGCCGAGCACCGTGTCCACCTTCTGGCGCACCGCCTCGATCCGCAGCGGCTTGACCAGCGCGCCGTGCGCGCCTGCCTTGAGCCCGGCGATCGCCGCCGCCTCGTCTTCCTTGCCGGTGACGATCAGAATGCGGATCGCCGGGTAGCGCGCGACGATCTCCCCGATTGCCTCAGACGGGCGGCCCTGCAGCATGCCGACGCCGAGCAGCAGCACGTCGGGCACCAGCCAGTCGGTGCCGCGTGCATAGGCCTCGTCCAGGCTCGCCATCTCATGCGTCTCGATCTCGTCGTGCAGCATGAACTGCAGCGCGGCGCGGGTGACTTCGTTTTCGTCGACGACGAACACGCGGCGCTGGTCGACGGCTTTGGCGGTCTCGACTCCGATCTGCATGGCGTTCTCCTCCGATGATGCGATCGGCGACCAAGCAATTTCCGTTCCAGTGTCGGGCACGAGGGGCGGTGAAGGCGTGACTTGTGGGCTTTGCGACAGATGCCGGGGCTTTGTCGGGTTCGGGACAGGTCCGGTCGCGCTTGCTAGCCGAGGCGCTCACCTCGGAAGACAACAATTCCAGTGTCTTAGCCAAATGGCACGGCGGTTGCAGAGCATCCGATGCGGGATACGGACGGCCAGTGCCGCTTCGATCCGCCAGCCGAGCCCAGCTCACGGGAGCGGACCCTGAAGCGCAGGCGACTGCGCGGAACAAAGGCAAGTTTGAAGGAGCACAACATGTCACTTCGCCAAATCGCCTTCTACGGCAAAGGGGGCATCGGTAAGTCGACGACGTCCCAGAACACGCTCGCCGCGCTTGCCGATCTCGGCCAGCGGATCCTGATCGTCGGCTGCGACCCCAAGGCGGATTCGACCCGCCTGATGCTGCACGCCAAGGCGCAGGACACGATCCTCAGCCTCGCCGCCGAAGCCGGCAGCGTGGAAGACCTCGAGCTCGAGGACGTGATGAAGATCGGCTACAAGGACATTCGCTGCGTCGAATCCGGCGGCCCCGAGCCGGGCGTCGGCTGCGCCGGCCGCGGCGTGATCACCTCGATCAATTTCCTCGAGGAGAACGGCGCGTACGAGGACATCGACTATGTCTCGTACGACGTGCTCGGCGACGTGGTATGCGGCGGGTTCGCCATGCCGATCCGCGAGAACAAGGCGCAGGAAATCTACATCGTCATGTCCGGCGAGATGATGGCGATGTATGCCGCCAACAACATCTCGAAGGGCATCCTCAAATACGCCAATTCCGGCGGCGTGCGCCTGGGCGGGCTGGTCTGCAACGAGCGCCAGACCGACAAGGAGCTGGAGCTCGCGGAATCGCTCGCGAAGAAGCTCGGCACCCAGCTCATCCACTTCGTGCCGCGCGACAATATCGTGCAGCATGCCGAGCTGCGCCGCATGACGGTGATCGAATATGCGCCGGACAGCAAGCAGGCCGATGAATATCGGCAGCTCGCGCAGAAGATCCACAACAATGCCGGCAAGGGCATCATCCCGACGCCGATCAGCATGGACGAGCTCGAAGACCTGCTGATGGAGCACGGCATCATGAAGAGCGTCGACGAGAGCCAGGTCGGCATGACCGCCGCCGCACTCGCCACGGCCTGAGTGCGGGGCGCCGGCCGCGCCGGAGGGTGCGGCCGGTGCACCGGCCACCAATTCCCCGCAAGGAGGGTGAAACAATGAGCGTCTCGAACGTCACCGACATCGCCGAGGTCAAGGCGCGCAACCAGGCGCTGATCGAGGAGGTGCTCGAAGTCTATCCGGTCAAGACCGCCAAGAAGCGCGCCAAGCATCTGAGCGTGCACGAGGAGGGCAACAGCGACTGCGGCGTCAAGTCGAACATCAAGTCGGTGCCCGGCGTGATGACGATCCGCGGCTGCGCCTATGCCGGATCGAAGGGCGTGGTGTGGGGTCCGATCAAGGACATGATCCATATCAGCCACGGCCCGGTCGGCTGCGGCCAGTATAGCTGGGCGGCCCGCCGCAACTATTATATCGGCACGACCGGCATCGACACTTTCGTGACGATGCAGTTCACGTCCGATTTCCAAGAGAAGGACATCGTCTTTGGCGGCGACAAGAAGCTCGCCCAGGTGATCGACGAAATCCAGACGCTGTTCCCGCTCAACAAGGGCATCTCGGTCCAGTCGGAATGCCCGATCGGGCTGATCGGCGACGATATCGAGGCGGTCTCCAAGGCCAAATCCAAGGAATATGACGGCAAGACCATCGTGCCGGTGCGCTGCGAAGGCTTTCGCGGCGTCAGCCAGTCGCTCGGCCACCATATCGCCAATGATGCGATCCGCGACTGGGTGTTCGACAAGATGGGCGACAAGCCCGCGCCGTTCGAACCGACCCCGTACGACGTCGCGATCATCGGCGACTATAATATCGGCGGCGATGCCTGGTCGAGCCGGATCCTGCTCGAGGAGATGGGCCTGCGCGTCGTCGCGCAATGGTCCGGCGACGGCACCATCGCCGAGCTGGAGGCGACTCCGCGCGCCAAGCTCAACGTGCTGCACTGCTACCGCTCGATGAACTACATCTCGCGGCATATGGAGGAAAAGTACGGCATCCCCTGGGTGGAGTACAATTTCTTCGGCCCGTCCAAGATCGCGGAATCGCTGCGGCGCATCGCCAGCTTCTTCGACGACAAGATCAAGGAAGGCGCCGAGGCGGTGATCGCCAAGTACCAGCCGCTGATGGATGCCGTCATCGCCCGCTATCAACCAGGAACGGCATCATGCCTATGCCGGCTATCAGGGGATGGTCGCGCTGGTCCGCGAGATCGACAAGGCGCTGTCCAACCCGATCTGGAGCCAGGTGCGCCAGCCCGCGCCCTGGGAAACGCTGGGCGACGATTGGCGGGCGCGGGCGCTGTCGCTCGATCCCGACGAGGCCGCGGCGGTGCGCGCCGAGGGGCCGCGCCTGAAGGCGGTGGCGTGATGGCGGGAATGGCCCGCCGCGCAGGCCGATCATCAACCGGGAGGTTCGCTGCAATGAAAGTCGCCTTCGCAACACAGGACCTGGCGCGCGTCGACGCGCATTTCGGCTGGGCCAAGAACATCGCGATCTACGATCTCGAGCCCGAGGGCTGGGCGCTCGACCGGGTCGAGGCGTTCGAGGGGGACCTGAAGGAAGATGGCGACGAGGACAAGCTGGCGCCGAAGCTGGCGGCGATCAAGGATTGCGCGATTCTCTATGTCGCAGCGATCGGCGGATCGGGGGCGGCGCGGGTGGTCGCGCAGAACATCCATCCGATGAAGGTGCCGCAGCCCGAGCCGATCGAGGATCTGCTCGGCAAGCTGCAGGACGTGCTGAAGGGCAACCCGCCGCCCTGGCTGCGCAAGGTGATGGGCAAGGGCCACGAACGCAGCTTCGAATTCGACGAGGAGGACGCCTGATGACCGAAGCCGCAACCCTGGAAGCCGATGCGATCACCGGCTTCGCGAAAGGGCTGGTGCAGCAGATCCGCGCGCAGGACACGCATGGCGCGTGGGACCGCAAGGGCGACCTGCAATTGCTCGAACCCTTCATCATCGACAAGGAAGCACGGCGCGCGCTGCCGATCATCGGCGATCCGGACCCGGACACGCTGTGGCGGCTGGAGCTGTTCTACAACACCGCCTGCCTGGAGATCGAGCGCCGCGCCCGCGTGATGGTCCAGCCGATGATGAAGATGAGCCATGAGGGCTTCGGCCGCATCGTCCTGCTCGGCGGGCGGCTGGTGGTGGTCAACAAGCAGCTGCGCGACGTCCACCGCTTCGGCTTCGATTCGGTCGAGAAGCTCAACGAGGAGGGCGAGAAGCTCGTCCAGTCGGGCGTCGCGATGATCGAGAAATTCCCCGATGTCGCGAACTATTGAGGCTAGGGCGATGGACGAGCTGGAAGCGATCAAGGCGGAGATCAAGAAGCTCTCCGCGCGGGCGATGCAGGCCAAGATGGACCTGCACGACCTGTCCGAGGAGTTGCCCCAGGGCTGGGAGGGCGTGGTGGAGGTCGCGCAGCTGCTTGTTGACCACCACC
>JAPJRE010000123.1 GCA_030824725.1 Sphingomonas sp. | reverse complement strand
CCTCGGACTGGATATCCTCGCGGGTGCTGGCACCGCCGCTTGCAGCGTTCGCCATCGAGCATCCCGGGCTGGTGGTGGAAATACTGGCGGATTCGCGGCTCTACGATCTGCAGCGACGCGAAGCCGATCTGGTGCTCCGCTTCGTGCCCTTTTCCGGCAGCGACATCGTCCAACGCCGCTTCGCCCGCGTGCGCTACGGGCTATATGCGGCGTCTGGCTATCTCGACCGCTGCGGCGATCCGCGGGCGAGCAGCGACGGCGAAGGCCATCGCCTCGTCACGATGAACAGCGCGCTGGACCGGCTGCCCGACGTCGCCTGGCTGCGTGACCGCTGGCCCGCTGCGGCGCCTTCGTTCCGCAGCAACAATCGCGAGGCGCAGGGGGCGGCCTGCGTCGCCGGGGCAGGGCTCGCCATATTGCCGCGCGTGATCGGCGATCAGCTGCCGCTGGTGCGCCTCGACGGGGAGACGCCACCCTCGCGCGACCTGTGGCTCGGCTATCATCAGGATCTTCGGCGCTTGCGGCGCCTTCGCTTACTGGTCGATGCGCTATCGGCGGCACTGCCCCCGGAACTCTGATCGCCATGCATCGCTGCATGCGGGACGTGCGGAACTGGCGGTGGCGTGCAGCCTGCGCATCGGCCATCTGCGGCGCGAACGATCACCAGGAGGTTCGAGATGAAAGCCATTGGTTACCACCAGCCCGGCAGCATCGACCGCGACGACGCGCTGCTCGATCTGGACGTGCCCGCCCCCGTGCCCGGTTCGCACGACCTGCTCGTCCGCGTGAAGGCGGTATCGGTCAACCCGGTCGACGTGAAGGTTCGCAACGGCAGCCCTGCCCCCGACGGCGCACCGAAGATCCTCGGCTGGGACGCCGCGGGCGTGGTCGAGGCGGTGGGCGAAGCCGTCACGCTGTTCCGGACCGGTGACGAGGTCTTCTATGCCGGCGACATCACCCGCCCGGGTACCAATGCCGAGTTGCACCTCGTCGACGAGCGGATCGTCGGCCACAAGCCGAAAAGCCTCGACTGGGCCGAAGCCGCGGCGCTGCCGCTGACGTCGATCACGGCCTGGGAATTGCTGTTCGACCGGCTCGACGTGCCGCATGGCCGCAAGGCGGTCCAAGGCAGCCTGCTGGTGATCAACGGCGCGGGCGGCGTCGGGTCGATCCTGATCCAGATGGCGCGCCGGCTGACCGGCCTGACGGTCATCGCCACGGCCTCCCGGCCGGAAACGGTCGCCTGGGTGCAGGCGATGGGGGCGCACCACGTCATCGATCACCACCAGCCGCTCGACGCGGAACTGGCGCGGATCGGCCACCCGGAAGTGAACTATGTCGCCGGGCTCACCGCGTCGGATCGGTACTTGCCGCTGTTCCCCAAGATCGTCGCCGCGCAAGGCCGCATCGCCCTGATCGATGATCCCCACAGCTTCGACATCGCGCCGCTGAAGCGCAAGTCGATCACCGTCGCCTGGGAACTGATGTTCACTCGATCGATGTTCGGCACGTCCGACATGATCGAGCAGCACCGGCTGCTGGAGGAGGTCGCCCATCTCGTCGACGCGGGCGTGCTGCGCACGACCCTCAACGCACGTGTGGCCGGCATCAATGCGGCCAATCTCAAGCAGGTGCATGCGTTGGTCGAAAGCGGTCGCGCGATCGGCAAGACGGTGCTGGCCGCTGCCTGACACAGCGCAGGCCTGCACGAGGACGTCCGGGACGAAACTGGCTGGTCGATGATGCCCGGCCTTCCCCCTGACGCTGGGTCAGGGCCGCGAACACAGATCGGAAGCGCGCTCGACGCATCGCACGTCGAGCGCGCACTCCATGTCAGCTCTTGATGAACGCCAGCAGGTCCGCGTTCACCACGTCCGGATGCGTCGTGCACATCCCGTGCGGCAGCCCCTTGTAGGTCTTGAGCGTTCCCTTCGCGAGCAGCTTGGCCGAAAGCGGCGCGGAGTCGGCATAGGGCACGATCTGGTCGTCGTCGCCGTGCATCACGAAGGTCGGCACCTGGATGTTTTTCAGGTCCTCGGTGAAGTCGGTTTCGCTGAACGCCTTGATGCAGTCGTAATGCGCCTTCGCGCCGCCCATCATGCCCTGCCGCCACCAGTTCTGGATGACGCCCTGGTCCACCTTCGCGCCGGGGCGATTATAGCCGTAGAACGGGCCGGCCGGCACATCGAGGTAGAACTGGGCCCGGTTGGCGACCAGCGCGGCGCGGAAGCCGTCGAACACCTCGATCGGCAGCCCGCCGGGGTTCTTCTCGGACTTCACCATGATCGGCGGCACGGCGCCGATCAGGACCGCCTTCGAGACGCGCCCCGGCTTCGCCCGCGCCACATAATGCGCCACCTCGCCGCCGCCGGTCGAGTGGCCGATATGGATCGCGCCCTTGAGATCGAGCGCATCGGTCAGCGCCGCGACGTCCGCCGCATAGGTATCCATCTCGTTGCCGAGATAGGTCTGCGTCGAGCGGCCATGGCCCCGGCGATCGTGCGCGATCACGCGATAGTCCTTGAGCAGGAAGAACATCATCTGGTTGTCCCAGTCGTCCGCGCTGAGCGGCCAGCCGTGATGGAAGACGATCGGCGTGGCATCCCTTGGGCCCCAGTCCTTGTAATAGATCTCGGTGCCGTCGCTGGTCTTGAGGAAGGTCATGGGGTCGGCTCCTTGTGATCGGTTCGCTGCAAGAAGTTGGGGGGAGATTCCCACGGTGCCGACAAGCGATGCCGCTGCACCAAGGACCGTTCGGCGAGTCAGGGAGTGTTGCCCGACAGATGGATGCTCGTTCATTCCGCATTCCTCCAAGCGCATAGACGGGCACGCCGGCGCGGAGGGTGCTTCCCGCGATCGCCGTCCCTTGGTCAGAGACTGCCGGTGAGTTGCTGGTCGATCGATTGCACTTGCGGTCGGACCGCTTAGATCAAAGTATATCCATGGTCCGCGACGGACGCTCCTCCACGCGCGGTGGGCGATCCGAGGATCTCCTGCAGCCATGTCATCGCGGTTGCGGCGACCTCTTCCCATCCCGGCTCCGCGATGAGCAGGTGCGAATGGCGACCGAACAGGTGTAGTTCGGTGCGTGCGGGGGACCGGCGTTGCAGCCGGTATGCCGCGTGGGAGAGATAGGGCGAGATCAGCAGGTCGCCCGCGCTGCCGGTGATCAGCAGCGGCTGCCGCCGCCGCTTCGGACGCACGCGGCTCCCGATCCCGGACGCCGCCTGGTGGAAGATCATGCCCGGCGCCGGGATGACATAGCGGGCGAAAGCCTCGTCGATCAGGCGCTCCGGCGCGCCCGTCGCGAACAGTGCGCCGAAGCGGCGCCGGGTGAATGCATAGGGTCTCGTCCAGCCGAAAGGCCGCAGGAGGATCGGCGCGATCGCCCGCAGGGCCGTGGCTCCCGGCACGATACCGCCGATCGGCGCGGGGTTGATCGCCACGGCGGCGCTGCCGACGCCGCGATCCAGCAGGAGCTGGACCAGCAGCCCGCCGAAGGAATGTCCGATCAGCACTGGCGGTTCCTCGAGCCGAGCGGCGAACGCCGCGAGATGATCGACGATACGCCCCAGGGTCAGCCCGCCGAACCCGGCGGGGGGCGCCGCATTGATCGCCTCCGCCGAAAACCCCTCGATCAACGGCCAGGACGGCGTATGGACTCGCCACCCTTCGGCCTCGATCCACTGCCGGAAGGGCGCCCAGCTGAGCGGCGTGACCCAGGCGCCATGCACCAGCATCACCGGCGGGCGACGGGAGACGATGGCGTCGGCGTGATCCGGCATGCGCAGCCTCCTCGCCATCGCCGAGAGGGGGAGCGGGCCGGCGCCGGGGGGAGCATGGCCGGCCCGCTCAGGGGTCGCATCGGAGGGGGCGGTTCCGACGCTGCTCGCACCCGGGGGATGGCGGGTTCGGGTGCAGCGCCGTTATCGGCGTATCGGCGCCGGGATTCCATCAGACGACGGGTGAACGCGACTAAACGATGGTGTCACCGGCACGCGGCGCTCAGGCCGCAAGCGCCCGCTCCAGACACGCCATCAGCGTCGCTGCCTCGAACGGCTTGCGCAGAAGACAGGCGGCGCCGCTGGCGCGCGCTTCGGCGAGCAAGGGTGCCTCGGTCCGCGCCGTGATCATGATCACCGGCGTTCCCAGCACCCGGTTGTCGAGCTCGACCTTGAGGTCGATGCCGCTCATCCCCGGCATCTGGATGTCGGTGATGACGCACGCGCTGCGGCCGGGTTCGCCCGATGCCAGGAACGCCTCGGCGGAGGCGTGGCCGCTGACCGCATAGCCGGCAGACCGTACCAGGGACATGATGGCGCGCCGCAGCGAAGCATCGTCGTCGATGACTGACACCAGGCGGTGCGCCGCGTCGCCCGAGGTCTGCGTCATCGGCAGCGCGATCGCGCGCGCCTTGATGTCAACGCCTTCGGATTCTTCTTGCGCCAACACCGGACTCCGCGCGCGGATAATTTCGAGCAAATGCTAGTCTCGATCCCCACTTCCCTCAACGGCAGCATATCTTCGTATAATTCAGACGTCGTATCGTTCAGGCCTCGGCGAGCCCGAGCGCCTGCCCCATGCGGACCAGTTCGGCAGCGTTGGTCACCCCCATCTTGCGGGACAGCGATCCGCGATGCGCCTTCACCGTTACGATGCTGAGCATCAGGCGTTCGGCGATCTCCTTGTTCATGAGCCCGTCGACGATGCCTTGAAACACCTGCTGCTCCCGCTCGGTCAAGGTGCCAAACCGCGCCTGGAGCGCATCGCGCTCCCCCACCCGTCGCAGCCGGTCGCCGTCCCGCCGAAGCGCGCGCGCGATCGCGTCGAGCAGATCCTGGTCCCGGAAGGGCTTGGTGAGGAAATCGATCGCCCCCGCCTTCATCGCACGCACGGACATCGGGATGTCGCCATAGCCGGTCATCATGATCACCGGATGCGCGATGCCGCGGCGGTCCAGGCTCGCCTGCAGATCGAGGCCGTTCATGTCCGGCAGGCGCACGTCGAGCAGGATGCAGCTCGGCACGTCGGGGCGCGGCGACGAAAGAAAGGCGTGGACCGAGAAATGGGCGCGACCGTCATACCCCACGGAGCGTACCAGCCGCACCAACGCCTCGCACAGGCCGGCGTCGTCGTCGATGATATGCACCAGGGGCGGGTGATGGTGTTCCTTCAGGGCTTCAGCCATCGGCCCGTTCCCCCGCCGCGGCGAGGTCGAAGTGGAAGGTGGTGCCGTCGCCCACGCTGCTGGTCACCCACAACCTGCCGCCATTCGCTTCGATGCAGGTCCGGCAGATCGCGAGCCCCATGCCCATGCCCCCCTGCTTGGTCGAGTAGAAGGGCTCGAAGATCGAGGGCAGCGTATCGGGGTGGATCCCGGGGCCGCGGTCTGCGACATCGACACGGATTCGCCCGCCCTCTTCCCAGGCCGATATCGTGATGTCCCTGGGCCCATCCTTCTCCTGCATTGCCTGGGCGGCGTTCAGCACCAGGTTGACGAGCACCTGCTGGATGTTGACCGCATCCGCCAGCACCGCCGCCAGTTCCTCCCGGGCGTCGAGATGCACCGATGCCCCGAGCGCCCTGAGTTCGCGATCGACCAGCAGCACCGCCTCCTGGATCAGCGGCACCGTGTCACAGGGCACCAGCTTCGCCGGCGAATTGCTGAGATAGGCGCGCGTCCGGTCGACGACCGACCGGGCACGCGTCGCGGCATCCACGACGCTGCGCAGGCCTTCCCGCACCTCCGCGAGGTCCGGCGTATCGCGATCCAGCCATCGGAGGCTGGCTTCCGCATAGGTTATGATCGCGGCGAGCGGGGAATTGACCTCGTGCGCGATGGAAGCGGTAAGCGCGCCCAACGTGCTCGCCCGGGCGGCGCGCGCGATATCGGCCTCGGCCTGGGCGAGGCGGGCCTGCGTCGCCTTGTAATCCGTGATGTCCAGATCACTCACGAGGATGTCCTCGAATCCCCGCATGTCGTGGGGAAGCCCTGCCGTGAACAGCGTGTCCACCGGCGCGCCACGCGCGTCCGTGATATGGGTTTCAGAACGATAGACGTCATCACCGCGCGCGAAGGCAATCAGCCACTGCACGAAGGTCTGGTCCGTGTCGGGCAGGATGCGGTCGAGCGAGCCGATCAGTTCCTCCTTGCTGGCCGCACCAGTGCGCACCAGCGCGAAGTCGTTGACATCCTTGATGATCACCGACTTGCGGATGGCGCGCAGCTGCTCCGGATGCGCGGCGAAATGGGCCTGCATGTCGCGCACGCCGGATCGCAGAAGCTTCAGGACCTCGTCGCGCGCGGCGGACCAGTCTTCCCGCCAGAGCGCGATGCCGGTGCGGTTGAAGATCGTGTCGTTCCACCGGCGCGCCTGATCCAGCTCGTGCTTGAGGGTGGCAACCGATCGCCGGTGGTAGACGAGGCCGGCGACTGCGAGCCCGATGGCCGCTAAAGCAACGAGCGTCGCGGCCACGACGCCGGCGGTATCGGCCGGAACGATGAGCGCCAGGGTGACCACCAGCGCCACCACGATCAGCGTCATCGCCCACTCGCGACCGGTCCAACGCGCGACGCCCGCCGTCTCGCCGCTCTCCACCGCCCATAGCGGCAGGCCATCCTGATCCAGCCCCTGCCCAACGGCCCGGCCGTCCGTTGGCCACAGGGTGAAAACCTGTCGCATCTTCATCCCCCGCGGCTTTGCGCACCGCGATATTTTTTGAAACGCCGATCTACCCTTGCACCAACGTATAGTTGTTCCGATGCGCACTCCAGACCAAAGTGCCACCAGCATTCGAGGGGGATACGGGGGCTTTCAGCGCGGCGGCGCCCTTCGACTGCACGGCCGGGACTTGGGGGGCACGTGCCGCTGCGCAGGCGGCACGGGACAAGGAGATTCGATTGCCGACGGGCTCCAGTCCCACTTCCCTCTGGTCTCCGCATCAGCGTTGGGGTCTGGCAGGCGCGCTCACGCTCTGCGCCGCGGCCATCGCGGGCGCGCTCCTCCTGGACGCAGGGGGCTCGCATTCGGCGTCCGCGCTCGCGATCTTCACCGGCGCGGTGGCATCCGGTCTCTTCTTCTATCGCTCCTGGCGGAGCGACGCCGCATTCCGGCGCGCACATGAAGACATGCAAAGACGCTATGCCGACCTGTACGACCGCGCCGGCGTGTCGATCTGGCGCGAGGACTGGTCCGAAGTGGGTGCGGTCATTGCGCGCCTGCGGGAAGCGGGCGTTTCCGACATCGCCGCCTGGTTCGCCAGCCGGCCCGACGAGGCGAAGGCGCTGCATGCCCAGGTCCTGATCACCGGCGTGAATCGCAGATCGGTCGAGCTCATGCGGGCACCGTCCGAGAAGGCGTTGATCGGGCGGCTTTGCGATGTCCTGCCCGGCAGCATTTGCACCTTCGGCAGATGGCTCACCGCGATCGAACGCGGGGACGAAACCTATGTCGGCGAGAGCACGATCGCGCGATGCGACGGTGCGCCGTTCGACTGCCTCGTCATCGCCACCCTGCCCGCCGATGGTCGGCTGCGCGAAGTAATCGTCAGCGTCATGGAGATCACTGCCTACAAGCAGGACCAGGCGAAGCTGATGGAGGCTCGGGACGAGATCGCGCGCGCGCAGCGCATTGCCACGATCGGCGCGCTCACCGCCTCGATCGCCCATGAAGTGAATTCGCCGCTCGCGGCGATTGCCTCGAACGCCGCCGCATGCATCCGCTGGCTCGCGCGCGCGCACCCGGAGGTCGAGGAAGCGAAGGACGCCGCCGCAGCCGTCATCGCGGAAGCCGATCGCGCCAAGGCGATCATCGAACGGACCCGGTCCTACCTGCAGCACGGCGCACGCACCGTGGAAGATCGCGACCTGCGCGACCTGGTTCGATCGGCCTTGGGGATCGTGGAGCGGGAGGCGCAGGCGCACCAGATCAACATCGGCGTGGATCTTTCGCACGATCTGGGGTCCCTCCCTTGCGAGCCGATCCAGCTGCAACAGGCGTTCGTGAATCTGATGATCAATGCAATCCATGCCATGGGCACCAGCGAGCGCCGGCAGCTCACCATCCGCGCCCGGCGAGACGCAGGCCAGGTGCGAATCGCCGTCGAAGACACCGGCAACGGCATCGCGCCGGACGAGGCTCGACGCATCTTCGAACCCTTTTATTCGACCAAGCAGGGCGGCATGGGCATGGGGCTTTCCATCTGCCGCTCCATCGTCGAGGCACATGGCGGCAGCCTCGCGGTCGAGAGCGAGCCGGGCGGGGGCGCATCGTTCATCGTCAGCCTGCCGGGAGCCGCCGAATGAGCGCGGCGCCGATGATCGCGGTGATCGACGACGATCTTGCGATCCGCAAAGGTGTCTCCAGCCTCCTGCGATCTGCTGGCTATGCCGTGAAGATGTTCGAAAGCGCGGAGGCCTTCCTCGATGGCATCGACGGTGCGGACGTGCGCGTCGTGCTGTCCGACGTGCAGATGCCCGGGATGAGCGGGCTCGATCTTCAGGCCAGGCTGCGGTCCAGCCGTCCCGATCTGCCGTTCCTGATCATGACCGCCTTTCCCGAGCCGGCGCTTCGCGCCCAGGCGCTGGCCGGCGGCGCGCTTTGCTTCCTTTCCAAGCCGTTCAACGCCGAAGACCTCCTCGGCTGCGTCCACCGCGCGCTGCAGCGTTGAGCGCCAACATACCAAGGTATCGTTCCCTTGAACGGATCGAACAACGATAACGGCCCCATGGACCAAGCCCCTGTCGTTCACGTGATCGATGATGACGACTCGATGCGGCGTGCCGTGGCCGCGCTCCTCCGCTCGGTAGGAATCGACTCGCAGACCTATGCGGCCTGCAGCGCGTTCCTTGCATCGGATCTGCCGGATGCGCCGTCCTGCCTGCTGCTGGACGTCCGCCTGCCGGGCACCAGCGGTCTCGACTTCCAGAGTCAATTGGCGTCGCACGGCATCCACATGCCGGTCATCATGATCACCGGGCATGGCGACGTCCCGATGTCGGTCCAGGCGATGAAGGCCGGGGCGGTCGACTTCCTGACCAAGCCGTTTCGCGACCAGGACCTGCTCGACGCCGTCGCGGCCGCGATCGATCGCGACGTCAGGCGGCGGCAGACCAGTGCCAGGCTGTTCGAACTCACCAGCCGCTACGAAACCCTGTCCCCCCGCGAGAAGCAGGTGATGGAACTCGTCACCGCCGGCCGTCTGAACAAGCAGGCCGCGTTCGACATGGGCCTCAGCGAAATCACCGTGAAACTCTATCGCGCCTCCGCCATGAAGAAGATGGAGGCCAGGACGCTCGCCGACCTCGTGAAAATGGCCGAGAAGCTCGGCATCAACGCCGCCGTCTAGAGCCTTCCGTCAAGCGAAGGGAAGCTGCACGGTGAAGCGTGCGCCGACCTCGCCATTCGCGGCAGTGATCCGGCCGCCATGTTCCTGCACGATGGAACGGCAGATCGGCAGCCCCATCCCCATGCCGTTCTCCTTGGTCGTGAAGAAGCCGGAGAAGAGATGGTCGAGATGCTCAGGCGCGATCCCCGGCCCGGTGTCAGCGATCGCGATCTCCACGATGTCCCCGGGCACCGGGCAGGTGGAGACCGTCAGCACACGGGCACCGCCTTCGCGCGCGGCCATCGACTGGATGCCGTTCATCAGCAGATTCACGAATACCTGCTGGAGCTGGATACGGTCGCCGAGCACGTCCGGCAGGCCCTCCGCAGTAGAGGCGCGGATGGACACCGCCTTGTCCATCGCCTCGTGCCGGACGATGAGCAGCGAATCCTCCAGCACCTGGTTTACCGAGACGGGCTGCGGATCGGGATCGCGCTTCAGCGCCATCCTGCGGATACGGGCGATAATCTCGCTGGCACGTCGGGCATCGGCGACCATGTCGCCGGTGAGCGCAGCGACTTCCGCCAGATCGGGTTGCGGGCGCTGCAGCCAGCGGAGGCTCGCCTCGCCGAACGCCGCGATCGCCGCCAGCGGCTGGTTCACCTCGTGCGCGATCGACGCGGTGAGCTCGCCCAGGGTCGAGACGCGCGCCGCATGCGAGAATTCGGCCTGGACCTGCTGCAGCCGTGCCTCGGCGCGCTTGCGATCGCGCACGTCCACCGTGCCGATCAACGTCACGCCCAAACCGATCTCGACTGACAAGGGCGTGAAGTACGA
>JAPJRE010000122.1 GCA_030824725.1 Sphingomonas sp. | reverse complement strand
GTCTGGCGGTCATACGATCCGCCTCGGCCGCTTCGCCTGGCAAGCTGCCCCCAGGATCGCGCAAGGCTCCACCGTCGTCCATTGGAGCCAGGCGTCGTGTCGCAACGCATGCGACAGGCCGTACCGCAATTTACGGCTGGATGCGGCGCCGATCCGTGCCACGTCGATCCTCAACGGACCTTTCGCGGAGCTGTTGCAAGGCGAGGCGCCGATCGTCCTGCACCGCCTCCGCCGGGTGCTGTACTGGGGCGACGCCGACCAGCCGTTCGATTTCACCACCAAGGACGATGTCGCCGGGTTCACCGCGGAGGTTGCGCTCGATCCGGAGGCGCCGCGCTATCTGCGGATTTCGGGGGACCAGATCAGCCCGCGCGGGCTCGCCGACGTGCTGACCAGGATGGACGGGCGGCGTTGGCGGCTGCTCCGCGCCGGCGGCATCGGCCGTCTGAGCGCGATCATTGCTGTGGCGCGCGCGCTCACGCCGGAAACCGATGCGCCGTTCCCCGCGTGGCAGGGGATGCAATATCTCCGCGACATGTCGACGGGCCGGGGCAAGCTGCACCAGCTCGACAATGCCCGCTACGGCAAGACCGGCTGGACCGGCGCGGCCTCCATGCTCGCCTCCACCCTCTCGTAATATTGCCTTCACCAGGAGAGTGCCGCCATGGGAGAAATCATCACCCCGTTCCCGATCCATGTGCCGCAAGCCGCGCTGACCGACCTCGCCGAGCGGCTCGCCCGGACGCGCTGGCCCGATGGCGGCACCGTCCTGGACGGGCGCCAAGGCCCAGACTTGCCTTCCCTTCAGCGGTTGGTCGCGCGGTGGCGGAAGGGGTATGACTGGCGGGCGACCGAAGCCCGCCTCGACCAATGGGGCAGCAGCCGAACCGTGATCGACAGTCTCGGCATCCACTTCCTGCACATTCGATCGCACGAGCCCGGTGCCGTGCCGCTGTTGCTTGCGCATGGCTGGCCGGGGTCGATCCTCGAGTTTCGCGACATGATCGGCCCGCTCACCGACCCGGTCGCGCATGGCGGAACGCCGCAGCAAGCCTTCCACCTCGTGATCCCCTCGATGCCGGGGTTCGGCTTCTCCGACCAGCCGACCGAGCCCGGCTGGAACGTCGGCCGCGTCGCACGTGCCTATGTCGAGCTGATGCACAGGCTGGGCTATGGCGACCGCTGGGTCGCGCAGGGGGGCGATTGGGGGGCGGCGATCGTCACGGCACTGGCCCATATGCCTGCGCCCGGGCTTCACGGCATCCACCTCAACATGGTGCTGTTCCAGCCCACCGAGGCGGAGATCGCGGCGGCGACGGCGGAGGAGCAGGCGATGCTCGCCGGCATGCAGCGGTTCGATCGGGAGCAATCGGGCTATATGAAGCTCCAGAACACCCGGCCGCAAGCGGTCGGGTTTGCGCTGGCGGATTCGCCGGTCGGCCTGGCCGGCTGGATCTATGCCCTGTTCCAGGACGTGACCGACAGCGGCGGCGCGCCCGAAACGGTGATCCCGCTCGATCACATGATCGATGACATCATGCTCTATTGGCTCCCCAATGCGGGGGCGAGTGCGGCGCGCTTCTATTGGGAAAACGCCCACGCCGCAGACAGCTTTTCGGGCGCGCCGATCGCGCTGCCGGCGGGAGTCAGCATGTTCCCCTGCGAGGCGGTGCGGCTGTCGCGGCGCTGGGCGGAGCGGCGGTTCGCGGATCTGCGCCACTATCGCCAGCCAGAGCGCGGCGGCCATTTCGCCGCGATGGAGAACCCGGCGGCGCTGGTAGCGGATGTGCGCGCGACCTTCGCCTCGATCTGATCTGCATCCGGGCGGTGACGGCGGAGGCTCTACGTCAGGCTTTCGATCAGCGCCTTCGCCGCCAGCGGCGGGATGAGCGCCGGATCGGCACCATCGATCGACAGCAGTTGCGACGTCACCACCGGCGCGCCGCAAACGCCGAAGATCCCGTCTTCGATCTGCCTGCTGTTTGACGCCTCGGCGCTTTGCTGCCAGTTCCTTCCGCAACTGCGAAAGGCGACGGAGTGCGGATCGTCATTGTTGATGACAGCGGGGCGCGGGCGTCGGTCCTCGAGGAGGGCCTTCGCGAAGCTGGCTATGACGACATTCATTTCGTGCCGCCGCGCGGCGCCTTCGTAGCGCGAATCGAGCGCATGGCGCCTGACGTGGTGCTGATGGATCTGGGCAGCCCCAGCCGCGACACGCTGGAGGAGATGCTGCTGGTGAGCCGTGCGCTCGCAAAACCCATCGCGATGTTTGTCGACCAGTCCGACGAGACGATGATCGGCGCGGCGATCGATGCGGGCGTCTCCGCCTATGTGGTGGACGGGCTGCGCAAGGACCGGGTCAAGCCGATCCTCGAACTGGCGGTGCGGCGGTTCACCGCCTTTTCCCGGATGCAGAGCGAACTGGACGAGGCGCGCACCGCGCTCGCCAACCGCAAGACGATCGACAAGGCCAAGGCGATCCTGATGGCACAACGCGGACTGAACGAAGCCGATGCCTATGCGCTGTTGCGCTCAACGGCGATGAATCAGGGGCGGCGCATGGTCGACGTGGCAGAGGCGCTGATCACCGCGAGCAGCCTGCTCGGCGGAGGCGCGGCATGACGCCGGTGCGCGCCGCCTTCCTGCCGCTCACCGACAGCGCGGTGCTGGTCGCCGCGCGCGAAAAGGGGTTCGCCGAGGCGCAGGGGATCGCGCTGGAGCTGGTGCGCACCACCAGCTGGGCGACCCTGCGCGACCGGCTGGTCTATGGCCAGGTGCAGGCAGCGCAGATGCTGGCGCCGCTGGCCGTCGCGGTTACGCTGGGCCTGAGCCAACAGCCTGCAGCGCTCTCCGCGCCGTTCAAGCTCAACAGCAATGGCAACATGCTGGTGATGTCGGGCGAGTTTGCAGCGGCGCTGGAGCAGGATTTGCCGGCCCGACTGGCCGACCCGCTGGGCACGGGCCATGATTTCGCCAGCGCCATTGGCCTGTTCAAGCGCAAGCCGATCATCGGCATCGTACACCGATTCTCCGGCCACGCGCTGATGCTGCGCTATTGGCTGGGCAGCGTCGGCATCGACCCCGATCGCGACGTGGTGTTGCGCGTGCTGCCGCCATCGCTGACCGTGGAGGCGATGCGGCTGGGCGAGATCGACGGGTTCATCGCCGGCGATCCCTGGCCGGCGGCGGCGATCGCGCAAGGCTTGGCCGAAGCCGTGGCGATCGGCGCGCGGATCTGGCAACGCGGCGTCGAGAAGGTGCTGGCGCTGCGCACCGACTGGATGGAGGCCAATGCCGAGACGGTGGACCGGCTGCTGGTTGCGCTGGCGGCGGCGGCGCGCTGGTGCGACGATCCGGTGAACCGCAGCGAGTTGGCAGCGCTGCTGGCCCGCGACGCCTATGTCGGCGAACCGGCCGAACTGGTCGAGGCGGGGCTGGCGGGACAGGTGATCCCGCGCGCCGACGCGCCGCCGGTGAATCAAGCAGATTTCCTGATGTTCCACCGCGAGGCGACGGGCTTCCCCTGGCGCAGCCAGGCGCTGTGGATCTATTCGCAGCTCGTCCGCTGGAGGCAGGCGGAGCCCAGCGCCGAGGCGGAAGCGGCGGCCGGCGCGGTGTTCCGCCCTGACGTGTATCGTCGAGCGCTGGGCGCCAGCGGCGAAGCGATGCCGGGAGCGAGCATGAAGCTGGAAGGCGCGGTGACGGCGCCGATCGGGGTCGGGGCACATCGCGGTGCGCTGACGCTCGGGCCCGACCGGTTTTTCGACGGCCGGGTGTTCGATCCGGAACGGCTGGAGGAGTATCTGGCAGGATTTCTCGAAAAGAGAAGCTAGATGCTATGTACCCAGTGTCCATCAGTGCAGTGTGTGAGTATAGGGTGATTGTGCGTAGCTAGACTTCTAGGCGAATACCGAGTGGTGACTGGTAATGCCGATTGCGCAGATCATGCTGCTTGCCGCTGCGTCGATTCCGGATGAGAATGCTGGATTAGGCCAAACCTGCCGTGTTCTGGAGGCCGCCTATACTGCGGCGATCAAGAGCAGCGTGCCGGCCTATCCGCGCAACATCGTATCGTCTTCCCGTGCCGCCGACCTGCGAGAGTTTCACGCAGACTATAGGGCAGACCTGCCGCTGAAATCCGCGGAGTTCGAGGATCTTGCTGGCAGACAGCGTTTGTATGCGGTGGAGGCCTATAGACCGGTCTGTGTTCCGGCATCCGTGCCCGCGGTCCGGAAGGACGCGGAAGGGCATGTGCAACATACGTCGTTCACCAGCCCAGTCTTTTCCAGTGACGGCCGCATCGCCGTTACCGAAGTTTCGTTCCGGGACGGTGCCGGCGGGTTCGGCTATGGCATGTTCTGTGTCGCGCGGAGGAGCGGTGCGGCGTGGTCTGCAACGTGCGTCGGAAGCTGGGTCACCTGAAGCGCCACGAAGCAGCTAGAACTTCGCGCTTGCAGCAATTCTAATTTCGCGCGATGATCTCCGAGTCGCGCAAGGATGCGCGCCCATCGGGAGGGCACCCCAACGCCGGGGCCTGCCTCCCCCTCTGAACGCAGCAAAGCCGCTGACCGGATTTCGCTTCCATGCGAACGTCCGGCGAGCGGCTTTTTTCTTGTCCTTTTCAGATCGGCATTGGGGAAGTCATCATGGCAACGGCATTTCTGGATCGAAGCGTGGGTACAAGGGCCATCAAGGCAAGCGACGGCAGCTTCTGGCGCAGCGGGCATTGGCCGACTCTGGTCGCCGCGTTCCTCTATTTCGACCTCGCCTTCATGGTGTGGGTGCTGCTCGGGCCGCTCGCGCCCGACATCGCCAAGACGCTGCATCTCACCGCTGCGCAGAAAGGTCTGATGGTAGCGACGCCGACGCTTGCTGGCGCCTTCCTCCGGGTCGTCAACGGCCTGCTGGTGGACCGGATCGGGCCGAAGCGCTCGGGTGCGATCAGCCAGATCATCGTCATCGGCGGGCTGCTCTGGGCGTACCTGCTGGGCGTGAACAGCTTTGGCGGCACGCTGGCGCTGGGCGTCATCCTGGGCTTTGCGGGCGCGAGCTTCGCGATCGCGCTGCCGCTCGCCAGCCGCTGGTACCCCGCCGAGCATCAGGGTAAGGCGATGGGGCTGGCGGGCATGGGCAATTCGGGTACCGTGCTCGCCGCACTGTTCGCGCCCGCGCTCGCCAAGCTGTTCGGCTGGAATGCGGTGCTGGGGCTGGCCTGCATCCCGCTCGCCATCGTCTTCCTGCTCTACCTGGCGATGGCCAAGGACGCACCCAACGCACCGGCGCCGAAGACGCTGGTGGAATATCTCCACCCGCTGAAGTCGGCGGACGCCTGGTGGCTGATGGGCTTCTACGCCGTCACCTTCGGCGGGTTCGTCGGGCTGGCGGCATCGCTGCCGATCTATTTCACCGACCAGTTCAAGCTGAGCACCATCGTCGCGGGCTATTGCACGGCGGCCTGCGTGTTCGCCGGATCGCTCGTGCGGCCGCTGGGCGGCGCGCTTGCGGACCGGATCGGCGGCGTGAAGGCGCTGACGGGCGTGTTCCTGATTGCCGCCGCCGCGCTGGCGGGGGTGAGCGTTGCGCCCACGCTGCCGATGGCGCTCGGCTGCTTCGTCGTCGCGATGCTGGCGCTGGGCACCGGCAACGGATCGGTGTTCCAGCTGGTGCCGCAGCGCTTCCAGGCGGAGATCGGCGTGATGACCGGGCTGGTCGGCATGGCCGGGGGCATCGGCGGCTTCTACCTCGCGTCCTCGCTGGGTCTCGCCAAGCAGCTGGCGGGCAGCTTCGCGCCGGGCTTTCTGATCTTCGCCGGGCTGGCGCTGCTCGCGCTGCTCGGCCTGATGCTGGTCAAGGCCTCGTGGCGTGCCCGCTGGACCAGCGGCGCGCGCATCTGATCGGAGGGGAGGGCGGCGCGGTAACAGCCGCGCCGCCCCGTTTCGGGGGACTTTCATGCGAACCATCTTCTACACGGCGGCCGCGCTGGCCGCCGCCGGACCCGCTTGCGCCCAGGACATCGCGGTGAAGCCACTGATCGAGGCGCGCTCGCGCTACGAGCATGTCGAGCAGGACGGGCTCGACCCGTCGGCCGATGCCTGGACGTTGCGCGTGCGCGCCGGTGCCGAACTCAGCCAGGGCCCCTGGGCGGCGCTGGGCGAGGCGCAGGGCAATCTCGCGCTGGTCGGCGACTATCATGACGGGCTGCACGGGGCCGCGACCCGGCCGCTGGTCGCCGATCCGCAGGACGTCGCCATCTACCGCGCGCAGCTGCAATACCGCACCAAGCCGCTGACGGTGACGGCGGGACGCCAGCGCATCGCGCTCGATGACGAGCGCTTCGTCGGCAATGTCGCCTTTCGCAACAACGCCCAGACCTTCGACGCGGTGCGCGCGGAGCTGGCGCCGCTGAAGCGCGTGAAGCTCGACCTCACCTATGCCTGGGACGTGCGGACCATCTGGGGCACCGACGGGCGCGGCGCGCGCCAGCGGGGCGTGGGCGGTGACAATGTGTTCGCCAATCTCTCGGCGGCAACGCCGATCGGCACGCTGACCGGCTTTGCCTATCTGGTCGACCAGGACGAGGCGGAGGTGCAGGGCTATCGCCTCGCCAGCCAGACCTATGGCGCGCGGCTGGCGGGCAGCCGCGCGCTTGGGCCGAAGGTGAAGCTGGGTTACCAGCTCAGTTGGGCGACCCAGTCGGACTATCACCGCAACCCCAACCGCTACACCGCTGACTATTGGCTGGTGGACGCCACGCTGGACGTGCGCGGCTGGAAGCTGAACACCGGCTATGAGGTGCTGGGCGCAGATAAGGGCGCTGCGCTCACCAGCTTCCAGACGCCGCTCGGCACCAACTTCAAGTTCCAGGGCTGGGCCGACAAGTTCCTGACCACCCCGGCCAATGGCGTGCGCGACCTCTATGCCGGCGGCGGCTATGGCTGGAAGAAGCTGGGCAGGGTGGACGCGCTGACGCTGCAGGCGACCTGGCACCGCTTCGAGAGCGACCGGCTGGGCCAGCATTATGGCGACGAGATCGACCTGCTCGCGACGGTGAAGGTGAAGAAGACGCTGCTGTCGGCGCGCTATGCCCTGTACCAAGCCGATCGGCTGGCAACCGACACCAGCAAGTTCTGGCTGCAGCTGGATTGGAGCTATTGAGCGGAATCGCTTGAGCGGTTCCGCGAATCGGTTTATGTTGCAACGCGAAGGACAAGGCTGTCCTTCGCACATAGCCACGCCAGCCCGAAGATGGGCAAACGTGGTCCTGTTGATGGCAAAGCCGCCATCCAGCGCTCGGTTCGCAAGATCCGGGCGCCGGATGGCGGCTTTTTTCGTTTTGGAGCGAAGCGGATGGAGTTTCTCGACCCCGGCACGACCCTGGCCGACGACAGCCCCGCACAGGCGACGGCACCCGCCGAAGCCCGCGAGCATCTCGTCGTCATCGGCAACGGCATGGCCGGATGCCGCGCGGTGGAGGAACTGCTGGCACGCGACGGCACGCGCTTTCGCGTCACCATCTTCGGCGCCGAGCCGCATGTGAACTACAACCGGATCATGCTGTCGCCGGTGCTGGCGGGCGAGAAGACGTTCCAGGAGATCGTGATCAACGATCATGCCTGGTATGCGCAGCACGGCATCGAGCTGGTCGCCGGCGATCCGGTGGTGGCGATCGATCGCGTCGCGCGCACCGTCACCGCGCGTTCGGGCCGCGTCACCCGCTATGACAAGCTGCTGATCGCCACCGGCTCCGATCCGTTCATCATCCCGGTGCCGGGGCACGGGCTGGCCGGCGTCATCAGCTTCCGCGACATGGCCGATGTCGACGCGATGCTCGCGGCGGCGGGCGAGGGCGGCGACGCGGTGGTGATCGGCGGCGGGCTGCTCGGGCTGGAGGCGGCGCACGGCCTCACCCTGCGCGGGATGAAGGTCACCGTGCTCCACCTGATGCCGACGCTGATGGAACGCCAGCTCGACGAGGCGGCCGGCTGGCTGCTCAAGTCGGCGCTCGAGGCGCGCGGGCAGACGATCCTCACCGGCGCCGATACTGCCGCGATTCTCGGCGAGGACAAGGTCGAGGGCGTGCAGCTCAAGGACGGTCGCGTCATTCCGGCCAAGCTGGTGGTGATGGCGGTCGGCATTCGCCCCTCGGTGAAGCTGGCGCGCGAGGCGGGGCTGGCGGTGGGGCGCGGCATCCAGGTCGACGACCATATGGTGACCAGCGATGCGGACGTGCTCGCGGTAGGCGAATGTGTCGAGCATGACGGGCAATGCTATGGGCTGGTGGCGCCCTTGTGGGACATGTGCCGCAGCCTCGCCGACGGGCTGGTAGGGCGCGCCAACCCCTATCGCGGCTCGGTCACCTCGACCAAGCTGAAGGTCGCCGGGCTCGACGTGTTTTCGGCGGGCGACTTCTCCGGCGGCGAAGGCTGCGAGGACATCGTCCTGCGCGACGCGGCGCGCGGCATCTACAAGCGCGTGGTGCTGAAGGACGATCGCATCATCGGCGCGGTGCTGTTCGGCGACACGGGCGACGGCGGCTGGTATTTCGATCTCCTCAAGAAGGGCGAGGACGTTGCCCCCATCCGCGACGTGCTGATCTACGGCCAGGCCTTCGCCTCGGGAGGGGGGCTGGCGGACCCTAAGGCGGCCGTTGCAGCGCTCTCGGACGATGCCGAGATCTGCGGCTGCAACGGCGTCTCCAAGGGGCAGGTCGTGGCCACGATCGCCGGGGGTGCGTGCAGCCTCGATGCGGTGCGGGCCGGGTGCAAGGCCTCGGCGAGCTGCGGATCGTGCACTGGCATCGTCGAGCAACTGCTCGCGCTGACGCTGGGGGAGGACGGCGTCCAGGCCGGCCCCAAGACGATGTGCAAATGCACCAGCTACGGCCATGACGAGGTGCGTCGCGCGATCGTCGAGCAGGGCATGCGCGCCATTCCCGAGGTGATGCAGACGCTGCACTGGTCGACGCCGGACGGCTGTTCCTCGTGCCGCCCGGCGCTCAACTATTATCTGCTCTGCGCGCTTCCGGGCGACTATGTCGACGACCAGCAGAGCCGCTATGTCAACGAGCGGCTGCACGCCAACATCCAGAAGGACGGCACCTATTCGGTGGTCCCGCGCATGTGGGGCGGCGTCACCACCCCGAAGGAACTGCGCGCGATCGCCGATGTGGTGGAGAAGTACAACGCGCCGATGGTGAAGGTCACCGGCGGCCAGCGGCTGGATATCTTCGGCATCCGCAAGGAGGATCTGCCCGCCGTCTGGGCCGATCTGAACGCGGCGGGGATGGTCTCGGGCCATGCCTATGCCAAGGCGCTGCGCACGGTGAAGACCTGTGTCGGTTCCGAATGGTGCCGCTTCGGTACCCAGGATTCGACCGGGCTCGGCATCAAGCTGGAGCGCGGCTTCTGGGGCAGCTGGATGCCGCACAAGTTCAAGATGGCGGTTTCCGGCTGCCCGCGGAACTGCGCCGAGGCGACGATCAAGGATTTCGGCGTGGTGTGCGTCGACTCGGGCTACGAACTACATGTCGGCGGCAATGGCGGCATCCATGTCCGCGCCACCGACCTGCTGGTGAAGGTGACGACCGAGGAGGAGGCGATGCACTTCGCCGCCGCCTTCGTGCAGCTCTATCGCGAGGAGGCGCGCTATCTGGAGCGGACCGCGCCGTGGATCGAGCGCGTCGGGCTCGGCTATGTGAAGGCGCGGGTGGTGGAGGACGAAGAGGGTCGCGACGCCCTCGCCGCGCGCTTCTGGCACTCGCAATCCTTCAGCCAGGACGACCCCTGGGCCGATCGCGTCGCCGGCGCCGATGCCGGTCTCCACCAGCCCCTGCTCGCCGCCGCGGAGTGATGCCCATGACCGACTGGATCGACATCGGCACGCTCGCCGACCTGCCGCTGCGGGGCAGCCGCACGCTCACGCTGGGCGGGGAGCCGGTCGCGGTGTTCCGCACCCATGACGACCAGGTCTTTGCGCTGGTAGACCGTTGTCCGCACAAGGGCGGGCCGCTGAGCGCGGGGATCGTCCACGGACACGCGGTGGCGTGCCCGCTACACAATATGCGCATTTCGCTCGCGACGGGGGCTGCCCTGGGAGAGGATGCCGGCTGCACGCCGGTGGTTCCGGCGCGGGTGGAGGGCGAGCGCATCCTGCTCGCGATGCCGGTGCGGGCGG
>JAPJRE010000121.1 GCA_030824725.1 Sphingomonas sp. | reverse complement strand
ATCCTGCATCTTGGCGTTGCCGGCCGGTGCGCGCAGCACCTGCTGGCTGGTGATGAAGCCATAGGCCACGGCGATCAGGCCGCAGACGATGGCGAAATAGACGATCGTCATAGAGTGACATCCTCCCCTGCAATTGCGGGTTGCGGCGCACGCCGGGTGTGTCCGGTCTCGTCCGCGACCCGGGAGGGTATAGCAATAGGGGGTTCGCGCAAGGCGGTTAGGATTGGGAGATGGCACGTGCATCACCCTCACCCTTCCACTGCCACCGGCAGCGGGCCCCTTCCCTCTCCCGGTGGGAGAGGGAAGGGAGCGGCGAAGCCGCGGAAGGGTGAGGGTGGCTGTTGGTGGCTTACCGCGCGCCGGCGATGATCCGCCGCACGCCTTCCAGCACCACGCCGTAGACCAGGTGCGACGCCGCGCCGAACGCATGGATCGAGGCCGGCGTCTCGCTCGGCCCGCTGCCGAGACCCAGCGCCGGCACCGCGCCCTCGTCGAGCAGCGCCGAGGTGACCACGCCGTATGCACCGCCGAAGCCCGAGGCGGCTTCCGGGCGATATTCGGTGATCAGCCCGTAGATGCCGCCCAGCACGCCGCCGACGATGTAATGCACCGCCTGGCCCGAGGCCTCGCGATAGGGCTCGGGCACCTTGTCGCCGGTGGTCGCCTCGACCACCACATCGGCGGCCTTGACCGTCGCCGGATCGCCGTCGCTCTGGTCCTCCTTGGGGATCAGCTTGCTCGCCTGGTTCTGGAACGCGGCCATCGCGGCCGAGGCGACCAGGCCGGCGGCGACGCCCGCGAGCAGGCCGATCAGGGGACGGGGATTCGATGCCATGCGAATTGCTCCAAAGGAGATGCGACGGGGCCGCATCGGAAGGGAAACGCGCCTCGCCGGGATCGTCAGTAGCGGACGCGCTCCGCCTTCACCCGATCCTTGGCGAGGAACGCCTGGACACTGTCGGCACCGGCCAGATGGCCGGCGCCTACCGCCAAGAACACCGTTCCCGGCGTTTGGAGCCGTGCCTCGATCCATTTCGCCCAGCGCGCGTTGCGCTCGGTCAGCAGGATCCGCGCGAGCTCGGGCGTATCGCGCATGCCTTCGTTCATCGTCGCGCCCAGCGCCTCGGGATCGCCGGCGGCCCATTGATCGACCATCTTGCCCAGATCGGTGCCGAGCTTCGGATAATCGTCCACGGCGGAGCCGAGGAATGCGAGCTGCAGCGAAGCCGGCATGCCGGCGAAATAGCCGAGCTGCTGTTCCGCGTTCTCCAGCCCGACGATCGGCTTGCCCGAAGCCTTGGCGGCGGCGGTGAGCACCTTTTCCGCACCGCTCGCCGGATCATAGCCGAGCTTGGGCAGTCCGGCGACGCTGAGGGTGATGCCGGCCACCCAGGGCTGCAGCATGTCGAAGGCAGCGGGCGGCACGCCGATGTCTGCCATCGCCTTCAGATAGGCGTCGCGCTTGTCGGCGGGGAGCTGCTCGGCGATCGGCTTGGAGCCCGCCGGGGCGAGCGCCATCTTGACCAGCAGCCCCTGCATCGCGGCGGGATCGGGCTCGATGAGCTCGAGCACCAGCGTGTCGCTTTTGTCGAATGCCGCCTTCACCGCCGAATCGAACCAGCTGAGCCCGGGCTTGAGCACATGCACCGTGCCGAACAGATAGATGGTGGTGTCGGCATCCTTGACCACCCACAGCGCGGGATCGGCCGGGCGGCTCTGCACGGCCGGCGCGGCGGCCGGCGCCGCCTGACCGAAGGCGAGCGGGCTGAACAGGAGCGTCAGCGGCGCGGCGGCGGCGGCAAACAGCGACTTCAACTTCACGCAGGCAACTCCCCCGGAAAGACCGGCACGGCCCCGCGCCGCACCGTGTCCTTACCCCTATATCAAGCTTTCAGCCGCGCCGCATGCCAGGCGACATGCTCGGCGAGGAAGGTCGAGACGAAGTAATAGCTGTGGTCATAGCCCGGCTGGAGCCGCAGCGTCAGCTTGATGCCGGCGGCGGCGCAGGCATCGGCCAGCAACTGTGGGTGAAGCTGCTCGGCAAGAAATGCATCGGCGTCGCCCTGGTCGACCAGCAGCTCGGGCAGGCGCGCGCCGTCCTCGATCAGCGCGACGGCGTCATGGGCGCGCCACGCCGCAGGATTGTCGCCGAGATAGCCGCCCAGCGCCTTCTGCCCCCAGGCGACCTGGGCGGGGGCGGCGATCGGCGCGAAGGCCGAGACGCTGCGGAAGCGCTCGGGATTGCGCAAGGCGATGGTGAGCGCGCCATGGCCGCCCATCGAATGGCCGGTGATCCCCTGCCGGGTCTGGTCCGCCATCGGGAACTCGGCCGCGAGCAGCGCGGGCAGCTCGTCCTCGACATAGCTGCGCATGTGGAAATGCTCGGACCACGGCGCCTGGGTCGCATCGACATAGAAGCCTGCGCCTTGCCCGAAGTCGTATTCCGGCACGTCGATCACGCCCTCGCCGCGCGGGGAGGTATCCGGCGCGACGAAGATCACCCCGGCCTCGGCGCAGGCGCGGCGATATTCGCCCTTTTCGGTGACGTTGGCATGGGTGCAGGTGAGGCCCGAGAGATACCAGAGCACCGGCAGCGTCGCGCCATCTTCATGCGGGGGCACATAGACCGAGAAGGTCATCGGCGTGCCCGTTGCGGCGGAGGCGTGGCGATACACGCCCTGCACCCCGCCGAACGCCTTGTTGGTCGACAGTGTTTCCATCAGCCGCGAACCGGGTGGACGGCGCAGAGCTTGTTGCCGGACGGATCGCGCAGATAGGCGAGGTAGAGCTTCCGGCCCCCGGTAGCATTGCGGATGCCGGCGGGATCCTCGATCACGGTGCCGCCGTTCGCCGCGCCGGTCGCCTGCCATGTGTCGACCAGATCGGGCGAAGCGGCGAAGAAGCCGATCGTGCCGCCATTGGCGCAGCTCGCCGGCTCGCCGTTGATCGGCTTGGTGATCAGCAGACGGCCGCCGCTGTGCGCATAGTTGATCCGGCCTTTCTCGTCGATCACGCCTTCGGGCACGCCAAGCACGCCCAGCGTCGCGTCGTAAAAGACTTTGGCGGCGTCGATATCGTCGGCGCCCAGCATCACATGGGTGAACATGCTCCTGTCTCCTCAGTAGACGACGACGCTGCGGATGCTCTCGCCCGCATGCATCAGGTCGAAGCCCTTGTTGATCTCTTCCAGCGTGAGCACGTGGGTGATCATCGGGTCGATGGCGATCTTGCCGTTCATGTACCAGTCGACGATCTTCGGCACGTCGGTCCGGCCCTTGGCGCCGCCGAACGCGGTGCCCTTCCAGACGCGGCCGGTGACCAGCTGGAACGGGCGGGTGCTGATCTCCTTGCCCGCCTCGGCGACGCCGATGATGATCGATTCGCCCCAGCCGCGATGGCAGCATTCGAGCGCGGTGCGCATCACTTCGGTGTTGCCGGTCGCGTCGAAGCTGTAGTCGGCGCCGCCGTCGGTCAGCTCGACGACCTTGGCGACGATCTGTTCGCGCGACATGCCCTTGGTGTTGAGGAAGTGGGTCATGCCGAACTTGCGGCCCCATGCCTCGCGGTCCGGGTTGACGTCGATGCCGATGATCTGGCCGGCTCCCGCGAGGCGTGCACCCTGGATCACGTTGAGGCCGATCCCGCCCAGGCCGAACACCACGACCGTCTCGCCCACCTGCACCTTGGCGGTGTTGACCACCGCGCCGACGCCGGTGGTGACGCCGCAGCCGATATAGCAGCTGGTCTGGAAGGGCGCGTCCTCGCGGATCTTCGCCACGGCGATCTCGGGCAGCACGGTGAAGTTCGAGAAGGTCGAGCAGCCCATGTAATGGAAGACGGGCATGCCCTTGTAGCTGAAGCGGGTGGTGCCGTCGGGCATCAGCCCCTTGCCCTGGGTGGCGCGGATCGCGGTGCACAGGTTGGTCTTGCCCGAGAGGCACGACTTACACTGGCGGCATTCGGGCGTGTAGAGCGGGATCACGTGATCGCCCGGCTTCACGCTGGTGACGCCGGCGCCCACCTCGCGGACGATACCGGCGCCTTCATGGCCGAGCACCGAGGGGAACAGGCCTTCCGAATCGAGGCCGTCCAGCGTGTAGGCATCGGTGTGGCAGAGGCCGGTGGCCATGATCTCGACCAGCACTTCGCCGGCCTTGGGGCCTTCCAGATCGAGTTCGACGATCTCCAGCGGCTTCTTCGCTTCGAAGGCGACGGCGGCGCGGGTCTTCATGGCCGGGTTCTCCTGTAGGGCTTGGTTGGGGCGCCTGATCGGTCAATCGGTCGCGGCTTGCAACCCGTGGCGGTGCGTTTCGTTGGCGGCGGGACCATACCCAAGTGCAGTTGCGCGGACGCGCAGAAGGCGCTGGGTGGGTGCCGCCTATGGGAGACCTGCCGATGCCGCCCCTCGTCCTCGCGCTGCTGATCGGCATCGTCGCCGGCATGCGCACCATGACCGCGCCCATGGCGATCGCCTGGGCGGCCGCTGCCGGCTGGCTGCCGCTTACCGGCACGTGGCTCGGCTGGCTGGGCTGGTGGGGGACGCCGTGGATCTTCACGGCGCTCGCGATCGGTGAATATGCTGCGGACAAGCTGCCGACCACGCCCAGCCGCAAGTCGCCCCCCGGCTTTATCGGGCGGCTGCTGTCGGGCGCGCTGTGCGGTGCCGCGATCGGGCTGGCGGCGAGCTCGCTGCCCCTGTGCCTCGCCGCCGGGGTTGTCGGCGCGGTGATCGGCACTTTCGGCGGCTATGCGGCGCGGATGGGGCTGACCCGCGCGTTCGGCACCGACCTTCCCGCCGCGCTGGTCGAGGATCTCGCGGCGATCGGCGTCGCGGCGTTCGTGGCGGCCTCGCTATGAGCCGCAGGTTCGACGCGATCGTCATCGGCGCGGGGCAGGCGGGGACGCCGCTGGCCGGGCGGCTGAGCGACGCGGGCATGGCGGTGGCGCTGGTCGAGCGGCATCTGCTCGGCGGCACCTGCGTCAATACCGGCTGCAAGCCGACCAAGACCCTGGTCGCCAGCGCCTATGCCGCGCACATGGCCCGTCGCGCCGCCGATTTCGGCGTGACCATCGGCGGCGAGGTCGGCATCGATTTCGCCAGGGTGCGGGCGCGGGCGGACAAGATTTCCGCAGACTCGCGCGCGTCGCTCCGGCGCTGGATCGACGGCATGGCGCACTGCACGCTGTTCTTCGGGCAGGCGCGGTTCGAATCGCCGCATCGCGTCCGCGTCGGTGACGAGGTGCTGGAGGCCGATCGCATCTTCCTCAACGTCGGCGGCCGCGCGCTGGTACCGGACATGCCGGGCGTCGACGCGGTGCCGTTCCTGACCAACAGCACGATCCTCAAGCTGGATGCGGTGCCGCGCCATCTGGTGGTGGTCGGCGGCAGCTATATCGGGCTGGAGTTCGGCCAGATGTTCCGCCGCTTCGGCGCCGAGGTGACGATCGTCGAGAAGGGCCCCAGGCTGATCGGCCGCGAGGATCCCGAAATCTCCGATGCGGTGCGCGACATTCTCGAAGCCGAGGGCATCGCGATCCGCACCGGCGCGGAGTGCATCCGCTTCGCGTCCCAGGGCGAGGACGTGCTGGTCGGCGTCGACTGCCACGAGGGCCGCCCCGAAGTGCTCGGCAGCCATGTGCTGCTCGCGGTCGGCCGGACCCCCAATACCGATGATCTCGGGCTGGATGCGGCGGGCGTGGCAACGGATACGCGCGGCTATGTCCAGGTCGATGACCGGCTGCGCACCAATGTCGCGCACATCTGGGCGATGGGCGACTGCAACGGCCGCGGTGCCTTCACGCACACGGCGTATAACGACTTCGAGATCGTCGCCGACAACCTGCTCGACGGCGCCGACCGCAAGGTGACCGACCGCATTCCCGCCTATGCGCTGTACATCGATCCCCCGCTCGGCCGCGTCGGGATGGGCGAGGCCGAGGCGAAGAAGGCGGGGCACCGTATCGAAGTCGGCAAGCGGCCGATGACGCGGGTGGGCCGCGCGGTGGAGAAGGACGAATCGCTCGGTTTCATGAAGCTCGTCACCGATGCGGACAGCGGCCGCATCCTCGGCGGCGCGATTCTCGGCACCAGCGGCGACGAGGCGATCCACGGCGTGCTCGACCTGATGGTGAAGCAGGGGACGGCCACCGACCTGGCGCACGCGGTGCATATCCACCCGACCGTGTCCGAGCTATTGCCCACCATCGCCGGCGAGCGGAAGCCGGCCTGACAAGGGAAGCGCCCGATGGACGAGGACAGCAAGCTCACCCGATCCAAGCGCGCCTGGGCCGAGGCGGGCAAGTTCCTCACCGGCCGCATCGCGCGCCCGGACACCGAGCGGCTGCCGCCGGGCCAGCACCTCGTCACCAACTGGCCGGTGCTTGATCTTGGCCGCCAGCCGGAGGTGCACGCCGACCGCTGGCGGCTGACCATCGACGGCATGGTCGCCCGCCCGCTGACGCTCGACTGGCCCGGCTTCGAGGCGCTGGCCACCGACGAGCGGGTGAGTGACATCCACTGCGTCACCAGCTGGTCGCGCTACGACAATCGCTGGGCGGGCGTCGCCACCCAGCGGCTGCTCGCCATGGTCGAGCCGCGCGACGAGGCCGAGGCGGTGATGCTCCACGGCTATGACGGCTATACCACCAACCTGCTGCTCGCCGATTTCGCCGCGCCCGACGCGCTGATCGCGCATCGCTGGGAAGGCAAGCCGCTCCACCGCGACCATGGCGGCCCGGCGCGGCTGGTGGTGCCGCATCTCTATTTCTGGAAGAGCGCCAAGTGGATCGCGCGCATCGAGGTTATCGGGCGTGACCGGCCGGGCTTCTGGGAAGTGAACGGCTATCACCTGCGCGGCGACCCCTGGGCCGAGGAACGCTATTCGCACTGAGCCGCAAGGCGACCAACAAACACCCGAGCGCCAATACGTAGCTATCCGCATGACGCTGCAGATGCGGGCCGCATAGTTTGGCGGCATGCGTTCTAGCGTCTGCCCTTCTTCCCTCCTTGTACCGCGCGAGGTGCGCGCATGAAGGAAGGCGTCCCCATGCCGAGCCGCGCCCCGCGCGAGCGCGTGCTGCTGGTCGATTCGCAGGACGAGTCGCGCCGCGCGCTGCAATTGCTGCTCCAGGGCTGCGGGATGGAGGTGCGCGCCTTCGCCTCCGCCGCCGCCGCGATGGCGGAAGCGACGCTCGACCAGATCCGCACGCTGCTTATCGCGCGCGAGCTGTCCGACGGCGACGCCATCCACCTGCTCCGCCAGCTGGCGCTGCGCGGCTGGAAGGGGCGGGCGATCCTGATCGGGCAGAGCCATGCCGAGCTCGATGACGAGGCCCGCGCCGCCGGGTTCGCGCATGTGGTGAAGAAGCCGGTCGGCCGACTCGAGCTGCTCGGCGCGCTCGCGCGATGAACTTCCCATTGCCGCAGTTCGACATGCCGGCGCCGGTGACGCTGGGCGACCGGCTTCGACGGCGCATCCCCGAGGCGATGGCGACGCTGCTGCTGCTCGTCTCCGGCCTGGCGCTGGCGCCGTTGGTCTCGCGCGGCGAGCGCTATGTGCTCGTCGGCGTGCTGTTCGCCTGGGCCGCGGCGATCCTGCTGCTCGCCTCCTACAGCCGTGCCCTGCGCCGCCGCCTGCGTGCTGAGGAGGCCGATGCCCGAAGGCGGGCCGATCGCGCCGACGAACTCGCTGCCGAGCTCAACCTGCTGATCGACGGCGCGGTCGGCTATGCGATCTACACCGTCGATCCCAAGGGCCGCGTGTCCTTCTGGAACGAGGGTGCGGAGCGGCTGAAGGGCTGGCGCGAGGACGAGGTGCTCGGCTGCGACATGGGCCTGTTCTATCCGGCCTCGGCCGTTGCGGCGGGCAAGCCGCGCGCCGATCTCGACGCGGCGCTGCGCGACGGGAAGCTGGAGGAAGAGGACTGGCGCCTGCGCAAGGACGGCAGCGAGTTCCTCGCCCAGGTGCTGATCACCCCGCTGCGCGGCCCCGACGGGCGGCTGCGCGGCTTCGGCAAGGTGATCCGCGACATCACCGAGCAGCGCGCCAGCGAGCGCCAGGCCACCGCCGCCGCCAACCATCTCCGCTCGATCCTGGCGACGGTGCTCGACGCGATGGTGATCATCGACGAGCGCGGCAACATCGTCTCGTTCAGCGCCGCCGCCGAGCGGATGTTCGGCTATGCCGAGGACGAGGTGGTCGGCGCCAATGTCAGCCTGCTGATGCCGGTAGGGGACGGGGCGCGGCACGACGGCTATATCCGCCGCTATCTGGAAACCGGCGAGCGCCGGATCATCGGCACCGGCCGCACCGTCACCGGTCGGCGGCGCGACGGATCGACCTTCCCGATCGAGCTGTCGGTCGGCGAGGCGATGACCGAGGGCGAGCGGGTCTTCACCGGCTTCATCCGCGATTTGAGCGACAAGCAGCGCGCCGAGCAGCGGATCGAGGAACTGCGTTCCGGCCTGATCCACGCCGCGCGGGTGAGCGCGATGGGCACCATGGCGTCGACGCTGGCGCACGAGCTCAACCAGCCCATTACCGCGGTGGTGAACTATGTGCGGGGCGTCTCCAACCTGCTCGACTCAGGCGATCCGGACGATCTGCCGATGATTCGCGAGGCGCTCGACGATACCGCGCAGGAGGCGCTGCGCGCGGGCACCATCGTCCGCCGCCTGCGCGAGTTCGTCGCGCGCGGCGAGGTGGAGAAGAGTGTCGAGCACATCCCCGATCTGGTCGACGAAGCCTGCAAGCTGGCGCTGATCGGCGCGCGCGAGAAGGGCGTCGTCGCGGAATTCCTGTTCGATCCCGCCGCGGGGCCGGTGCTGGTCGATCGCATCCAGATTCAGCAGGTGCTGATCAACCTGATGCGCAACGCGATCGAGGCGATGGCCGATTCGCCCGAGCGGCGGCTGACCATTTCCAGTCGGTTGGAGGCGCCCGGCTTCGTGCGGGTGACGGTGGCGGATACCGGCCCCGGGGTCGCCGCCGAAGTCGCCGAGGACCTGTTCCGCGCCTTCCACAGCACCAAGGCGGACGGCATGGGGCTGGGCCTTTCGATCTGCCGCACGATCGTCGAGGCCAATGGCGGCCGCATCTGGCTGGAGCCGCGCGAGGGCGGCGGCAGCTGCTTCCACTTCACCCTCGTCCATGTAGAAGAAGGAACGACCTCGTGACCGACAAGCGCCTCGTCCATATCGTCGACGACGAGGATGGCGTCCGCCGCTCCGCCAGCTTCATGCTCAAGACCTCGGGCTTTGCGGTGCAGACCTGGCCCTCGGGCGTCGCGTTCCTCAAGGAGGCGCGCCATGTCGAGCCCGGCTGCGTGCTGCTCGACGTGCGCATGCCGGAAATGGACGGGCTGGAGGTGCAGCAGGAACTCCACGCGCGCGGCATCGCGTTGCCGGTGATCGTGCTCACAGGCCATGGCGACGTCTCGCTGGCGGTGAAGGCGATGAAGGCGGGCGCGGTCGATTTCCTCGAAAAGCCGATGGAGAGCCGCGCGCTGATCGACGCGATCAACCGCGGCTTCGAGCGGCTCGAGGCGGCCGAGGACGTCAAGGCACGTGCCGCCGATGCCGAGACGCTGCTCGGCGCGCTCACCGTGCGCGAGCGCGAGGTGCTGGAGGGGCTGGCGCAGGGCTATCCCAACAAGACCATCGCCTATGATCTCGGCATCTCGGCGCGGACGGTGGAGGTGCACCGGGCGAACGTGATGGCGAAGCTCGGCGCGAAGAGCCTGTCCGAGGCGCTCAGAATCGCCTTCGCGGCGGGAATGGGGGAAAGCTAAACGATTGCAGTACCGTGCATTCCCGTAGTTCCTGCGGTATAAGGAATGGGACTCGGGGGAGTACGGGATCGACCACGCGGACAGGGAGTGGGTGCGATGACGATGCGACTGGAACCGAACATCGGCACGGGCATCTTGCCCGAATCCGAAGAGAGCCTCCGGGCCTGGTCGTCGGGCCTGTTCACCGCCTGGTGCGACGCGGTGGTGACGCCCTGGAACCTGGTGCCGCAGCCCACCACGCACGATGTCAGCCACGGTGATCGGCTGACCATCCCCGAAGCGCTGGAAAGCGGAACGCTGTCGCTGTTCGCCTGAGAAGGAATGGCGGACGGCCATCGTTCAGGGCGCGTGCTTACCGGCGCAGATCGTTTCGTCGGTAGAAGTCGGTGATCGCCCGGGGCGAGGCAAGCAGGACCTTCGGCAAGGCGATGTCTGGTGTACAACCCCCCTGGCGCGCGCGCAGGTAGGCGGGGGCGAGGGGGGAGGCGGCAC
>JAPJRE010000120.1 GCA_030824725.1 Sphingomonas sp. | reverse complement strand
CGAGCTCGCGGTCGAGCCCGAGGCCGTCGGTCAGCGCCAGCCAGCGCGCGATCCAGGCGCTCCGCCGCGCCGCCGAGGCGCGCACCGCGATGAGCGCCGCGCAGCAGGCCGCGCGTGCTGCCGCGATGGCGGCGCAGAGCAACGTGACCAACGGCATCGGCAAGGGCGGGCTGCAGGTCGCAACCGGCGTGGTGTTCGGCCCCGACGGGAAGCCGCTCGAAGGCGGGCTGTGGATCGGTGCCAGCGGCCCGGTGCAGGTGAGCGGACAGGGCGGCCGCACCAGCGTGACGGTCGAGCAGACCCAGGCCAAGGCGATCCTCAGCTGGGACAGCTTCAATATCGGCCGCGAGACCGATCTTGCCTTCCGCCAGGGCGGCAGCGACTGGGTGGTGCTCAACCGTGTCACCGATGCCTCCGCCGATCCGAGCCGCATCCTTGGCACGATCAAGGCGCCGGGCGCGGTCTATGTGCTCAACCGCAACGGCGTGCTGTTCGGCGGCACCAGCCAGATCAACGTCCGCAGTCTGATCGCGTCGAGCGCCAACATCGCCGATGCCGACTTCCTCGTGCGCGGCATCTATTCGCAGCAGGCGAGCGGCAACTATCTCGCCAGCTTCAGGGGCGCGGGCGGCGCGGTGACGGTGGAGGCCGGCGCGCAGATCGCCACCGATGCGCCTACCTCGGTCACCTCGGGCGGCGGCTTCGTGCTGCTGATGGGCAGCAGCGTCAGCAACAAGGGCGCGATCAGCACCCCGCGCGGCCAGACCGTGCTCGCGGCGGGCGACGACTTCATCATCCGCCCCGGCTATGGCACCGGCGCCGGCACCACCGGCAACGCGAATTCGACGACGCGCGGCAACGAAGTCCGCGGGCTGGTGAGCGCGAATTCGACGAGCGGCACCGTCGTCAACGCCGGCCAGATCGAGGCGACGCAGGGCGACATCACGCTTGCCGGCCGTACCATCCGCCAGGACGGCGTGGCCGTCGCCACCACCGGCGTCAACCAGCGCGGCACGATCCACCTGCTCAATTCGGCGTCGGACACGCAGGGTTCCGTCACGCTCGGCAAGAACAGCCTCACGCTGATCGCGCCCGAGCTCGACAGCAAGGACACCGCGCTCGACGGCCAGCGCGACACGCTGATCAAGCAGTCGAACCAGGGCGCGCCGCTCACCGGCGGCGGCTTCGACGACCGCGCGACGCTGGCCGACCGGCTCGACCAGAGCCGGGTCGAGATCGTCACCGGCGGCAATGTGCTGTTCGAGGGCGGGTCGCAGACCATGGCGCAGGGCGGCCAGGTCGCGGTGCAGGCCGACAGGGGCCGCATCACCGTGGCGAACGGCGCCAACATCGACGTTTCGGGCGTGATGGCCGTCGCGCTCGACATGGAGCGCAACTCGATCAAGGTGAACGTCCAGGGCAACGAGCTGCGCGACAGCCCGGCCAACCGCGAGAGCAGCGGGCTGAAGAGCCAGGACGTGTGGATCGACGTGCGCGACCTGGTGCTGCTGCCCTCGGGCACCGGCGGCTACGAAGGCGATCGCTGGTACACGCCGGGCGGCCTGCTCGAAGTGGGCGGCTATCTCGCGAACATCAGCCACGGCATCGGTGAATGGTCGGCGGTGGGCGGCAGCATCACGCTCTCGGCCAAGGAAGTGGTCGCGCAGAAGGGTGCGGTGTTCGACGTCTCGGGCGGCAGCATCGACTATCAGGCGGGCTGGGTGCGCTCGACCCGTATCCTCGGCGCCGGCGGCAAGATGTACGACGTGCGCAACGCGCCGGCGAACCTGCGCTACGTCGCGGTCGGCAATGCCTTCCAGCGCAAGCACGATCGCTGGGGCGAGCAATATGCCCAGACCTTCACCAACCCGCTCTTCGCGCGCGGCACGCGGTCGCGCTGGGAGGAGGGCTATAGCATCGGCCGCGATGCCGGTGCACTGATCCTGTCCGCCCCCACGGTGGTGATGGAAGGCGACGTGCTGGCCGAGGTGCTCAACGGCGAACACCAGATCAACGCCCGCGCCGCCGGCATCACCGATGGCTACAAGGTCGCCCAGCACACCCGCGCCCAGGGCGGATCGCTGGTGCTCGGCCGCTACAACGCGCTCACCGGCGACGGCGTGTTCGCCACCGACGTGAAGATCGGCGACGTCGCCGACATCACCGCCGGGCTCGCCACCGGCGATGCGCTGCCCGATGCGCGCACCGGCACGGCGTGGCTCGACGCGGGCCGGCTCAACGCGGCGCAGCTGGGCGGGCTCAAGCTCGAAACCGCGGGCACGATCGCGATCACCAGCAACCTCACGCTCGCCGATGGCGGCGCGCTCACGCTCACCGCGCCGACGATCGACTTCGCTGCCAGCGTCGCCGCGCATGGCGGTTCGGTGACCGCGACCAACTGGTTCACCGGCGGCTTCCGCCACGGCGTGCTGAAGACGCTGCTCGATGCGGACGGCGCATCCTCGATCACGCTGCGCGAGGGGGCGACGCTCGACCTGCGCGGGCTGTGGGTCAATGTCGCCCAGAACGCGGCCGATCAGGGCAAGCTGTCGCTGGTCGACGGCGGCGCCGTCTACCTGGGCTCAACGCATGACCTGACGCTCGAACACGGCAGCCGGATCGATGTCTCGTCTGGTGCCGGGCTGCTCGAACTCGGCGCGACCCGCGGCGGCAAGGGCGGCAGCGTCACGCTGATTGCCGATCTCGAAACCGGCGACGCCCCCAATGCCAATGGCGTGCTGACGCTGGAGGGCAAGATCGCCGCCTATGGCGTGAGCGGCGCCGGCACGCTCAAGATCGAAACCGGGACGGCGGTCACGATCGGCGGCACGCCCATCGCCACCGGCGGGGTGCTGGCGGCAGGCGTGGCCTCGCCGGTCGAGCTGGTTCTCGACGCCGATTATGCGGTGCAGGCCGGCGAGGCGCTGCCGATCAACTATCAATACACGGTCGACGTCGCGCAGCCGGGCGAGCCGATCGGGCCGGGCGGCATCCGGCAATATTCGAGCTACACGATCGCCAAGGATTGGGTGCCGCCGGCGCTGAGCGAAGGCTATACGTTCAACGTCCCCGGTCTGGGGCAGCATTATGTCGATGCCGACGGCGTCATGACGCTCAACGGACAGCGCGTTACAAGCGTCCCGGCGGGCGCGACGATCAACTTCGGCTTCTTTACCGACGTGTTCGCCGGGTACACGCTGCCGACGGACGTGTTTCCCGATCCGATCCGCATCCAGCCCTATGTGAAAACCGTGCTCGCCGGGCAGCCGGCGCCGGTCGATGTCACCATCGCCAGGGGCAGCGTTCTCGCGGCGGGCGTACCGCTGCCACGCGACGCGGTGGTGAAGGCGAACACGGCGCTCGACACTGCGCTGTTCCAGTCCGGCTTCGCCAGCTACGACATCAACGGCCGCACCGGCGTTTCGGTGGCGGCGGGCACCACGCTGGACGTGGCCAGGCCGGCGCTGCGCGTCACCCGCGCCGCCGCGTCGGTCGCCTCCGGGGGAGCGCCGGGCGCAGCGCTCGAACCATGGACGCCGCCGCTCTATCAGGAAGATCCGATCGCGGGCGTGCTCACCCAGCGCGCCGGCGCCGGCCTGACGCTGCGCTCGTCGCGCCTCACCCCCGGCGTCTCGACGACGATCGGCTTCGGCGGCCCGGTCGCGATCGGCACGGGCGCGGTGGTCAGCGTCGATCCTGGCCAGTCGATCGACCTCGCCGCCTATACCGTGCGCGTCGACGGCCGGTTGAACGCCTGGGGCGGCGCCATCCACCTCGGCCCGACGCCCACGGCGACCGGTATCCAGGAAGGCAGCGAGACGCCCGGCCTGTTGTGGGTCGGCGAGAAGGCGGTGCTCGACGCCGCCGCACGTGCGGCGACCGCGACCGACAGCCTCGGCAATCGCTATGGCATCGTCGCCAAGGGCGGCACGATCAGCATCGGCGGCGCGCTCGACTGGGACGCGAACGGCGATACCACCGCCCCCAACGGCTTCGTCGTGATCCGCAAGGGCGCGCTGCTCGATGCTTCGGGCGCCAGCGCGGTCCTCGACCAGCGCACCGGCAAGGGCGCGCAGCCAGTGACGGTGGCGAGCGACGGCGGCACGATCGTGCTCAAGTCCGCCAACAATCTCTATGTCGACGGCACGCTGCGCGCGGCGGCCGGCGGCGCGGGGGCGGCGGGCGGCACGCTGGGCGTCGCGCTGGCGCCGCCCAACTACAGGGGCTCGGCGCTGGCCATGCTCGACGCGCGCGAGATCGTGCTCTCCGCGACGCAGGGGGATGTCCTGTCCGCCGGCGTCGGCTTCGGCGACGCGTTCGGCGTGCTGCGCTCGGGCCAGACGCGGCTTGGTGCCGACCGGATCTCCGGCGGCGGGTTCGATTCGCTGTCGCTGCTCGTCGACGGGGTGCTCAGCTTCGACGGCGACGTCGCGCTCGGGCTCGACCAGAGCATCCGTCTCTATGCGGGCGGCTTCGCCCTGGCGAGGGACGCGGCGAGCGGCAGCAAGGTGCAGTTGACGGCGGCGCAGGTGCGCCTGGCCGGCACGACGCGGGTGACCGCGGAAGGCTATGTGATCCCGAACGCCGGCTGGGCCAGCGGCAATCTCGCCGCGATCAGCGACGCGCGGTTCGCGGTGCAGGCAGACCTGATCGAACTGCGGGACACGGTCGGCTTCGGCGCATCGACCAGCGGCCGGATCGGTGCGATCCAGCGGCGTGGCTTCGGCGACGTCGACCTGTCCAGCACCGGCGACGTCCGCTTCCTGCAGGGCATCTGGCGCAAGGCGAGCGGCGCCGTCTCGCCGGAGGGGACCTATCTCGAAACGCTCGGCAATCTTACCCTGACCGCGGCGCAGATCTATCCGGCGACCGATACGGTGGCCACCGCCACTGCGGGCTATCTCGGCCGCTTCACCAATAGCTTCCGCGCCGGCACCGCGCTCGCCATCCGCCGCAGCGGCAGCGGCGAGGTGGCGATGCCCTATTCGGCGTTCGGTTTCCTCAGTCTCAAGGGCGAGACGATCACCCAGGGCGGCATCGTCCGCGCGCCCTTCGGCGCCATCTCGCTCGGCGGCGAAGTCTCAAGCGGCAGCCCGGTCAACGCCGGCACCAGGGCGATCAACCTGCTGGCCGGCAGCATCACCTCGGTCAGCGGCGTCGGGCTGATCATGCCCTATGGCGGCACCGTCGACGGGATCCAGTATCAATATGCCGGGTCCAATATCGATCTGTCGCCCGGCGGCGGCATCTTCGGCAAGATCCGGGGTAGCGTTGCGCTGAACGGCGCCAGCGTCACCACCGAGGCCGGATCGGTGATCGGTCTTTCCGGCGGGGGCGAACTGACCGGCGCGGGCTTCGTCAGCGGGCGCGGCGGTTCGGTCGACATCCTGCGCGCGCCGTTCGTCACGGCCAATCCCGGCTACGGCTTCAGCGATGCGGGGAACGCGGTCTATGCGATCGTGCCGGCGAGCGCCGGCTACGCCCCGGTCGCCGCCGACATGGGTGCGGGCGCGCCGCTTGCGGGCCGCCAGATCACCGTGCCGGCGGGTGTGCCGGGCCTGGCGGCGGGCACCTATATGCTGATGCCCTCCACCTATGCGCTGCTCCCCGGCGCGTTCCGCGTCGAGATCGGCGCGGGCAACCAGACGGCACTCGGCGGCGTCACCGATCTCGGCAACGGCTCCTTCACCGTCGCGGGCACGCTGGGCATCGCGCATAGCGACGTGCGCGACGCGCTGCCGAGCAAGGTAATCGTCACCCCGGCCTCGGTCGTCCGGACGCATTCGGCCTATAACGAGACCAGCTACGACGCCTGGACGCGCAGCGAGGCGGCGCGGAACAGCGTGCCGCGTGCCACCTCGGTCGCCGATGCGGCCAGCCTGACGATCAGCCTGGGCAGGCCCTACATGGGCACGGTCGACCGCGCGCTGTCGATCGCGGGCGAGATCCAGCAGGCGCCGCTCGCGAAGAGCGATGGCTATGGCGCGGTGATCAGCGTGCGCGGTATCGGCGAAGTGCTCGATGCCGGCCAGGCGGCGGCGACGGACCTCGCCGGCGTCTCGGTGTTCGACGACGATCTCAACGCGCTCAATGCCTCGCGACTGATGCTCAACGCGAGCATGACCCGCACCTATGGTCCGCTCGGCCGGTTCGTGGCGATCTCGGGCGACCAGCTCGACCTGACGGTGCGCAGCGGCGCCCGGCTGACCGCAGGCGACGTGATCCTGGGGGGACGGCGCCAGGGCAGCAACCCCTATCGCGACACCATGCTCACCATCGAGGAGGGCGCGTCGATCCTCGCGCGCAGCGGCGGCGCGCACGTCTATGATTCGAGCGACGGCTATATCTTCTCCACCGAAGGCGCGGTGGTCGTCTCTAACGGCAGTTTCAACCTGCTCCTCGCCGACATGCCGAACGGGGTGGGCAATACCGGCCTCGCCATCCGCATCGGTGCCTGCACCACGAGCACCTGCGCAACGCCGACCCAGCTGATCGCCGGCGGTTCGCTGGCGCTGGCCACCAATCGCACCGTCACCATCGCCGACAACGTCTCGTACGGCGCCAAGGATCTGGTGCTGGGCGTCGCGTCGGTGAATCTCGGCGAGAGCGGCGCGATCGCCGCCGCCGATGCGGCGGGGCGGCTGCCCGAGGGGTTGGTGCTCAGCCAGTCCAAGCTCGCGACGCTGCTCAAGGGCAACACCGCCAGCGGCGCGCCCAAGGTGGAGACGCTGGTGCTCAACGCGCGCGACGCGGTGAACATCTACGGCGCGGTCGATCTCGACGCCTCGGGCGTGCAGCGGCTCGTGTTCGGCGCACCCGCAATCTACGGCTATGGCGCGGCGGGCGACGTGGCGACGATCCGCGCGGGCGAATTCGTCTGGACGGGCGCGGACCGGGTGCTGGGCGCGCCGGTGGCGGCGGCGCTCGGCCATGGCACGCTCGACGTGCAGGCCAAGTCGATCCTGTTCGGCTATGGCCCGAACACCCAGCCGAGCGGCACCGCCAAGGATGCGCGGATCGCGCTCGGCTTCGGCGAGGTGCGCCTCACCGCGACCGACCGGATCACCGCGAGCCGGAACAGCAGCCTCGCGGTCTACGAGACGCGCGGCGCCTATGATGCGGGCACCGGCTGGGCCTATGGCGGGGGCGATCTCACCCTCACCGCGCCGTTGCTTACCGCTACGGGCGGCGCCACCTTCGCGCTGACCGCGGGCGGCGACGTCGCCGTGCTGGGCGGCGGGCAGGCGGCGCTGCCCACCGTTGCCGATCTCGGCGCGCAGATCAGCATCGCCGGGCGCGACGTGACGCTCGACAGCGCGGTGGTGCTGTCTTCGGGCCGGCTGACCGTGAACGCAGCGGGCGACCTGACGCTGGGCGGCGACGCCCGGATCGATCTGTCCGGCCGCGCGGTGACGCTCGTCGACGTCAAGCGCTACAGCTGGGGCGGCGACCTCGCGCTCGTCAGCACCGGCGGCGATATCACGATGGCGGCGGGTGCCGCGATCGACCTGTCGGCACAGAACAATCGCGGCGGCACGATGACGGTCACCGCGCTCGGCGACCAGGCGGGCAAGGTCGATCTGGCCGGCACGATCAAGGGCGGTGCCAGCGGCGAATACGACGCTGGCGGCACCCTGGTCCCCTATGATGGCGCCGAGCTGACCGTGCGCGCGCAGACGCTGGCGGACTTTGCCGGCCTCAATGCGCGGCTCAACGCCGGTTCGGTGTTCGGGGCGCAGCGCTTCCAGATCAAGCAGGGCGACCTGACTGTGGGCGACGGCGTCCAGGCGCGCGAGGTGGCGATCACGCTCGACGGCGGCAGCCTTACGGTCGCCGGCAGGATCGATGCGTCGGGCTTCCAGCCGGGCAGCATCCGCCTCGCCGCGATGGGTGACCTGACGGTGACCGGCACGCTCGATGCGCACGGCACCGGCCTGCGCGTCGACAGCTACGGCAAGGTGATCGACAGCCCCAACCGCGCGGTCGTCGCGCTTACCAGCCGCACCGGCACGCTGACGCTGGCCGACAGCGCCGCGATCGACCTGCGCGCCGGCACCACCGCCAAGAACGCCGACGGCGTGGCGCGCGGCACGCTCGACCTCAACGCGGCGCGGGTGGGCGCGGACGATGTTGCGATCAACATCTTCGGCACGCTGGACGTGCAGGGCGCCAAGAGCATCGCGGTCAATGCCTTCCGCACCTATGACGATGCCCCGCTCGCCGCGCTGCCGGACGTCACCGGCAACCGGCCGCAGCTGATCACCCAGGGCTATCTCGACGCGATCCATGGCGACAGCCAGGCGTTCATGAGCGCCGCGCTCGGCAATGCGTCGCTCACCGGCCGTCTTGCGGGGCTCGGCAGCTACCATCTGCGCCCGGGTGTGGAGATCGTCAGCGCGACCGCGAATGGCGACCTGACCGTCGACGGCGATCTCGACCTGTCCGGCTATCGCTACGGGCCGGGCGTGAACGGCGTGCGCGGCATGGGCGATCCGGGCGTGCTGGTGCTTCGCGCCGGCGGCAACCTCAACCTCCATGGCAGCATCAACGACGGCTTCGCGCCGCCGCCGACCACGCCCGATGAGGATGGCTGGGAACTCACCGAGACGCGCGGCGCCAACGGCGCGGGCGTGCTGGCGTTCGGCGGCGACGTGGTCGTGCCGATCGACGGCGTGGTGCTCGACACCGGCACGACCTACAGCGCCGGCGTCACGCTCAACTATGCGATCCCGGTGGGGGCGACGACGCTGCCGGCGGGGACGGTGCTGCCAGTCGACGCGGAACTGACCGCGCCGCTGGCGCTGTCGGCCGGTACCGTGGTCGATGCGCCGATCTACGCCGCCGACGGCAGCCTGGCCTATGCGGCGGGTACCGTGCTGGCGAACGGCGTCACGCTCGCCGCCGGCATGAGGCTGGGCAAGGGCACCCCGCTGCGCACCGCGGCGTCGTTCGCTGCACTCACCTGGCCCAAGGGCGTGCCGCTGCCGGTGGCGATGGCGATCACCGGGCCGATCACGCTCGCGCGCGGGTCGCTGATCCCATCGACCACCAAGCTCGAGCTGGTCGGCGACGCAGCCGTGCCGCTGCGGCCGGCGGACGCAAACGGCATGCAGGGCCGCAACTGGGCGGTCGCGCCGATGCTTGGCGAAGGCGCCACCTCGTGGGACATGCAGCTCGTCGCCGGGGCCGACCTGCGCGCGGCCGACATGCGTGCGCTCAACCCGCTGTCGACCGGCGCGATCAACCTCGCCGACGCGCACGAGACCCTCAAAAAGACGCCCGGCTCGCAGTTGAAGCTGCTGGGCCAGGCGGGTGTCGATTTCCTGAACGGGCTGTTTGGGCCGCCGATCAGCGGTAACGGACAAGATCTTCTCGGCATGACCGAGGAAGAAGTCGTGGCGGCCTATGGCGGCTTCAGCTGGGACGATTTCGGCCTGCCCGGCTTCTGGGATCCGGCGTCGGGCTATCTGAAGACCGGCCTGACCGCGCAGGGGCTGACGACGATGCTCGATGCGACCGGCGGCCTGTTGCCGACCGGGATCTTCGATCCGCAGCTGCTGCTCGGCAAGACCGGGCCCGAGCTGATCGCGCTCTACGCCGATCTGGGCGCGACCTCCTGGGATGATTTCGGGCTGCCCGGCTTCGACGCCGCCGGCAACGGCAATTTCGGCCTGCCGGGCTCGCCGCCGATCCGCACGGTCACCGGCCCCGGCTTCAGCGTGGTGCGCACTGGCACCGGCGATCTGTCGATGATCGCCGCAGGTGACGTGCGGATGAACTCACTCTACGGCGTCTACACCGCAGGCACCGCTACGGCCACCGATGCCGCCCATGACCTGCCGCGCGGCGCGCTGAGCGACGGATCGGTGCTCGGCACCGGCGCGCTCGGCTATGACGCAGCGCTCGCCGGCTATCACGCCTGGTACCCCGATCAGGGCGGCAACCTGCTGATCGCCGCCGGCGGCGACCTGATCGGCGATATCCGCCACACCACGTCGTTCGCGGTCACCGAGGACGGAAAGACCCGGTCGGAACAGCAGCTCTCGACCAACCTGCTCGGCAATTGGCTGTGGCGGCAGGGTTCGGGAACCGCTGCGACCGACGACAAGATCGCCACCAGCTGGTGGATCAATTTCGGGTCCTATGCCCGCCTGTCCGACGATCTCGACCCGGCGACGCAGGAATGGGTGTCTGTCACCGGCTTTACCGGCTTCGGCACGCTCGGCGGCGGCAACGTCACCGTGCGGGTCGGCGGCGATGCCGGCAAGACCGCGGCGCGCGGCGCCCAGTCGACCGCCCTCGATCCCTATGAC
>JAPJRE010000119.1 GCA_030824725.1 Sphingomonas sp. | reverse complement strand
TGGCGCGACTTCGCGCCAACCTCGCATCCACTTCATTCGATTGGCGGACAACTCCGCCAAACCGGCGCCATCCCCGCGCGGGTGGGGTAGTTGGAGGAAGTCGTAATTGCCGCGCTGACCTCGTAGCGCACCTCGGGCGTGAAGCTCGGTTTGCGCGTCGTTTGCGCGTCGTGACGTTGAGCGCGCCCGCCGTGGTGTTCTTGCCGTACAGCGTGCCCTGCGGCCCGCGCAGCACCTCGACGCGCTCGACATCGACGAAGTCGAAGGTCGAGACGCCGACCCGCCCGATTTAGACGCCGTCACATAGAAGCCGACGCCCTGCTCGATCCCGTCATTGGTGAGGCCGAACGGCGCGCCCAGCCCGCGGATGTTGATCGCGGTGTTGCGCGGGTTGCTAGAATAGAATTGCAGCGCCGGCTGCGACTACTGGATGCGCGCGACGTTGAACGCCCCCGCCTCGGCCAGCGTCGCGCCGCTCCGCACCGAGATTGCGACCGGCACTTCCTGGATCCGCTCCTCGCGACGCCTGGCGGTCACGACGATGTTGCCGTCCTGGCGCTGCGGCTCCTCGGCTGCGGCGGGTGCCGGCACGGCGGGATCGTGCGCGGCGGGCATCGACTGGATAACAGCAGCAGCGGAATCAGTGGCAGGCTCATCATGTTCCCCTAGATCGTCGCCGCAATCTCCACTTGTTAGTTAGGATTTAACGAGGAAGCAGATGTTTAGCGCCGCCTAGCCCGAATTGCGCCCTCTTGAATCCGCGAGCCGCAACACCAGATCAATGTGGCGAGGCGCCGAACGGGCTTCGCACCGGTGTCGCGGCAGTTGTCCGGGCATCGAGACCCATGACGTTCAAATTGCTCATAGGAGAATATGAAGATGCGTCAGCTCGACTTTACTCCCTTCCGTCGCTCGGCGATCGGATTCGACCGGCTGTTCGATATGCTCGAAGCCAGCGCCCGCCAGGCGAATTCGGAAAACTATCCCCCCTTCAACCTCGAGCGTCTTGCCGAAGACCGCTATCGCATCACCATCGCGGTGGCCGGCTTCAAGGCGGACGAGATCGACATCACCGCGCAGCAGAACCTGCTGCTGGTCGCCGGCAAGAAGGCCGGGGAGAATGAGAACAACCAGGGCAATTATCTGCACCTGGGCATCGCCAACCGCAGCTTCGAGCGCCGCTTCGAACTCGCCGATTTCGTGCGAGTGGAGAATGCGAACCTGGCCGACGGCCTGCTGACGATCGAGCTGCTGCGCGAAGTGCCCGAGGCGATGAAGCCCAAGAAGATCCAGGTGGGTACCGGCAGCGCGCCGGCCGCGATCGACCATCGCACGGCCAACGCAGCGTAACGGCAGCACCTGAGAGCTCGCGGCGTTCCCCCTCCCTTAGGCGCCGCGACGGGGCGTCCGGGCTTTGGCCCGGGCGCCTTTTCCTTTGCTGCAGGGCGACCGATGGGGTCGCGATCGCCCGCTTCCTGCCGCAACCCGCTCGGCCGTTTCCAGCCCGACCGCATCTAGGCCGATCGCACCGGACCGATGCAGGAACCAGCCTTGTAGCCTGGTCCGATCGCATGCGCTTGACCAAGGGCGCATGCGAGCTGCTGGCACGCTTACAGGACGGAAAGGAGGTGGCCCTGGAACCCTATAGGATTGCCGATCAAAAGTGGTAAGCCAACACCGCTGGGTTCCAAGGTGAACGGGGACGACCGACGATGATCGTGGTAGCTGGTGCATCCGGGGACCTAGGCGGACGCATTGTTCGGGAGCTAGAAGCGCTCGACGCGCCCGTGATCGCGCTTGCGCGGCCCGGTCCATCGGCCGGCAGCCTGCGCGACAAAGGATTTGTCGTCAGGGAGTGCAGTTTCGTCGATGTCGACTCCATCGCGCGCGCGCTATCCGGCGCACAGTGCGTGGTGTCCGCGCTGAGCGGGCTGGAGCCGGTCATCGTCGGAGCACAAGGGCGCCTGCTCGATGCCGCGGTCCAAGCCGGGGCGGCGAGGTTCATACCATCTGACTTCGCCATCGACTTTCGCCGCGTACCGCCCAAGTCCAACCGGAATCTCGCGCTTCGCCGCATGTTTCTTGAGAAGGCACAATCGGCCCCGATCCGTTTGACGTCGATCCTCAACGGGGCGTTCATGGACATGCTGACCGGAACGATTCCGATCATTCAGCACCGTATCAAGAGGGTGCTGTACTGGGGCAGCGCCGATCAGCCGATGGACTTCACGACCATCGCCGACACGGCTCGCTATACGGCCAGGGCTGCAATCGATCCGGAAGCGCCGCGCTGGCTCAAGATTGCAGGCGCGCAGGTCAGCGCCCGGGACATCGCCGCAGCCGTCAGCCGCGTGCGGGGAAGCACATATCGCGTCCTTCCCGCCGGGACGATCGGTTCGCTCGGACTGACCATCCAGATCGCAAGACGGATCGCACCGGGCGGGCCGGACGATCTCTATCCCGCGTGGCAGGGCATGCAGTACATGCGAAACCTGTTCGCCGGGGAAGGAGCGCTCGAGCCTCCGCTCGACAATGATCGTTACAGCGACATGGCATGGACCTCACTCGATGAGGTGCTGCGCGCTGCCCTAGCAGCCTGAATACCGCAATCGCTGAGCGCCGGCACGTGGCAAGCGCTGCCGTGCGGCGAAACAATCGGAAATGATTGCCGAGTCTCGGACTTCGACACCGGGCGACTGGTGCGAGGGAGCTTCCCCTGAGCGCGCCAGAGGCCGTGGTACTGGCGAGAATTGGCGCTGTCCGGATTGCGCGCTTGGCTCCCGCCGCCTCAACCCGCCGGCTTCAACCCCAGCAGCCACGGCTTCACCCGCCCCGTCGGCTTCGCCACGCCGTCCAGTCGCTCGGCGCGGACGATCGTCACCGGCTTCAGGATCATCTGCCCCTTCATCACGTCGCGCCCGCCGCCGCTGGGGAGCGCGAGGATGCGCTGGACCACGTCCATCCCGCCAATCACCTGACCGAACGCTGCGAACCCGAGGTTCGCACCGCGCGCGTCGAGCCCGGGATTGTCGCCGACCATGATCGAGAAATTGCCGTTGGCCGAATTGGGGTTCGGTCCGTGCGCCATCGAGATGGCGCCATTGAGGTGCTTGAGCCCGGTCTTGCTGGTCGGCTCCAGAGGCAGCGGGTCGAGCATGCGCCGGGCGTCGGTGCCGACGCCACCCTGGATGAAGCCCTTGGTCGGCTCGGTCTTGCGCCGCGCGGTGCGGTAGAAGGTCGTGCCCTCCAGCCGCCCGTCATCGACATAGGCGAGGAAGTTGGCGACGGTCCTGGGCGCGCGGCGGGCGTCGAGCGCCAGCGTGATCGCGCCCAAGCTCGTCACCAGCCGCACCCGGACCTGGCCGGGCACCGGCCGCGACTGCTGCGGCGCCGGCGCTGCGGACACCGCCAGCAGCGCCAGCCCGGCGACGAAAACCCGGCGCAGCACGCGCCTAGACGAGCCGCGAGTGCTTGACGGCGGCCTCGATGAAGCCCGCGAACAGCGGGTGCGGATCGAACGGCTTGGACTTGAGCTCGGGGTGGAACTGCACGCCGACGAACCAGGGATGGTCCGGCCGCTCGACGATCTCGGGCAGCGTGCCGTCGGGCGACATACCCGAGAATACGAGGCCGCCTTCTTCCAGCACCGGCTTGTAGGCGGTGTTCACCTCGTAGCGGTGGCGGTGGCGCTCGCTGATCGAATCGGTGCCGTAGATCGACGCGACCACGCTGTTGCCGCCGAGCTTGGCCGGATAGGCACCCAGCCGCATCGTGCCGCCCAGATCGCCGCCTTCCTCGCGCTTCTGCAGGCCGTCGGCGGTCATCCATTCGGTGATCATGCCTACCACCGGTTCTTGCGTCGGTCCGAACTCTGTGGTCGAGGCATTGGCGATGCCCTGGGCGCGGACGCCCTCGATGCACGCCATCTGCATGCCGAGGCAGATGCCGAAGAACGGCACGCCCCGCTCGCGGGCAAAGCGTACGCCGGCGATCTTGCCCTCGCTGCCGCGCTCGCCGAAGCCGCCGGGGACGAGAATGCCGTGCATCGGCTCGAGCATCGCTGCGACTTCGGCCTCTTCCTGCTCGAACAATTCGGCGTCGAGCCAGCGGATGTTGACCTTCACGCGGTTGGCGATCCCGCCATGGACCAGCGCCTCGGTGAGCGACTTATAGGCGTCCGGCACGCCCATATATTTACCGACCACACCGATCGTGACTTCGCCCTCGGGGTTCTGCAGCCGCTCGACGATGCCGCTCCAGCGGCTGAGGTCGGGCGACGGGCCCGGCTCGATGCCGAACGCCTTGAGCACTTCGCCGTCCAGGCCTTCGCCGTGATACTGCAGCGGCACCGCATAGATGCTCTTGGCGTCGAGCGCAGGGATCACCGCCGAGGTCGGCACGTTGCAGAACTGCGCGATCTTGGCGCGCTCGCCGGCTGGCAGCGGACGTTCGGCGCGGCACACCAGCACGTCGGGCTGGACGCCGAGGGCGGCGAGCTCGCGCACGCTGTGCTGCGTCGGCTTGGTCTTCAGCTCGCCGGCGGCGGCAATGTACGGCACCAGCGTCACGTGGATGCTGACGGTCTGGCCGCGGCCGAGATCGTTGCGGAGCTGGCGAATCGCCTCGATGAACGGCAGCGATTCGATGTCGCCTACCGTGCCGCCGATCTCGCACAGCACGAAATCGAGATCCTCGGTCTCGGCCTGGGCGAACGCCTTGATCGCGTCGGTCACGTGCGGGACCACCTGCACGGTGGCGCCCAGATAGTCGCCGCGCCGTTCGCGCTCGATGATCGTCTTGTAGATCCGGCCCGAGGTGACGTTGTCCGCCTGGCGCGCGGTCACGCCGGTGAAGCGCTCGTAATGGCCGAGGTCGAGGTCGGTCTCCGCGCCGTCGTCGGTGACGTACACCTCACCATGCTGGTGCGGCGACATCGTGCCGGGATCGACATTGAGATAGGGATCGAACTTGCGGATGCGGACTCGATAGCCACGGGCCTGGAGCAGCGCCGCGAGGCTCGCTGCCATGAGACCCTTGCCGAGCGAGGAGACCACGCCGCCGGTGATGAAAATGTACCGCGCCATGGGAGAAAACGCCTAACGTCAAAGGGCGCAGACCGGCAAGCGTAAGAATCCGCCGGCTGCGCAAATTTTACGGTTGCGTCGCCGCAAGCGCGGCGAACTACGGAAGCTTACTGGCTGAACGGAACCGCGCTGTTGCCGGCGGGGGCCGTGTCGTTGCCGGTGGGTGCCGGGGCGGTCGGGACCGTGAGCGGGGCGACCGCGGCGGGCGCCTTCTGGAGGCCGGCATCGATCTTGGTCGAGTGCCGGGTGGCCGCCAGGAAGGCGAGCACGATGCTCATCAGGATGAACGCGGTCGCCAGGATCGCGGTCATGCGCGTCAGGAAATCGGCCGCGCCGCGCGCCGACATGAGACCGGCCGGGCTGCCACCCGAGGTGAGACCGCCACCCTCCGACTTCTGAACGAGGATCACCCCCACCAGCAGGGCGGCGATGATGAACTGAACGACGAGGAGGAAGGTGAACATGAAATCCGGTGCCCGTTAGCGAAGGGGGCGACATAGGCGAGCAACCCGGCGCAATCAACCGCCTGTTCCGCGCCCGACTCCCGCGCGGTTCCGCAAGCCCATGGCAGATCGGCATTTTCGTTGCGATTTTCGCACAACATTTCGCCCGCGCACTGAAACCTAGTTGTAAAATGCGCGTTTGTTTCTTCGGTTCGATGCCGTGCCGGGCCTGAAACGAACGAGTGGTGCTTGTGAACGCTATGTCCGAACAGACCCTGTGGGGGTGGAAGAATACGCTGATCGATTATGTGCGCTCGGGCGAGCCCGATCTCACCAATCGACAGATGGCGCTGCTGATGCTTGTATATCTGGACCCCGGCCCCCATACGGTGCGCGGTCTGGCGCGGGCGCTCAACGTCTCGAAGCCGGTGGTCACGCGTGCCTTGAATCGACTGGGCACGCTCGGCTATCTGCGCCGCCAGCGCGACGACACCGACAAGCGCAACATCTTCGTAGCGCGTACCGCGGAAGGGGCAGAGTTTCTTGCAGAGTTCGGGCATTTCCTCGCTGGCAACACCATCAGCGAGCCAGTCCCAGAGCGCGCCGACGCGTAAGCGTCTGGCGCTGGACGGCCGTTCGGCCGCGATCGATCCCCGGGTGGACGCCGTCCGCCCCGACATCGCCGATATCCGCCTAGCCGGCCGCGTCTTCGCGCCGCATTATGCATCGCCGATGCCGCGGGTGATCCATTTCGAGACGCCGCTGCGCGCCACCGCCAAGGGCGACGAGCCGGTGCTGACCATGCTCCAGAAGGGCGATGTATTCGAGGTACTCGAAATCGCCGGCAGCCACGCCTGGGGTGTCGCCCCGGGCCCGGCTTTGGTAGGCTATATCGACGCATCGGCCTTGGGGGAGACCGAATGATCGCGCATGTTTTCATCGACGGCGCCGCCGGCACCACCGGCCTCGAGATTCGCGAGCGGCTTGCCGGCCGCGCCGAGATCGAGGTGATGATCCTCGACGACCAGGACCGCAAGGATCCGAAGAAGCGCGCGGAAGCGCTCAACGCCGCCGATTTCGTCATCCTCTGCCTGCCCGACGACGCGGCGCGCGAAGCGGTGGCGATGATCGAAAACGAGCGGACGCGGGTGATCGACGCCTCGACCGCCTATCGCACCGCCGCCGAGTGGACCTATGGCTTCGCCGAGCTCGAACCCGGCCAGGCCGCGGCGATCGCCGAGGCGGCGCGGGTGAGCAACCCCGGCTGCTATCCCACCGGCTTCCTCGCGCTGGTCCGCCCGCTGATCCGCGCCGGACTGATCCCGCACGACTTCCCGCTGAGCGTCAACGCCGTGTCGGGCTATTCGGGCGGCGGCCGGGCGATGATCGCCGAGTTCGAGGGTGACGGCCCCGAGGCGACCGGCACTGCCTTCCGCCCCTATGGCCTGTCGCTCGCGCACAAGCATGTGCCCGAGATGCAGAAGCATGCGCGGATCGAGCATCCGCCGATCTTCCTTCCCTCGGTCGCGCGCACCTATCGTGGCATGATCGTCGAGGTGCCGCTGCCGCTGTTCGCCTTCACCCGCAAGCCGTCGGTCGAGGCGCTGGAGAACGTCCTGCGAGACGGCTATCGCGACTCGCCGGTGGTGCAGGTGCTGCCCGCCGACGTGCCGACGGTGTCGATCGAGGAAAATGCCGGCACCGATCGCCTGTCGGTCCGCGTCTTCGGCAATGACGAGACTCGCCAGGCGCGGCTGATCGCCACCCTCGACAATCTCGGCAAGGGCGCCGCAGGTGCCGCGGTGCAGAACCTCAACATCATGGCCGGGCTCGATCCGACCGCAGGGCTGGTGCTCTAACTACCCCGCTCCTGCCTTCTTGTCCCCCTCCTGCCTGCGAGAGGGGACAAGAAGGCAGGAGCGGAATAAAACTCCAAAATTTGCCGCCTTCGCATACCTATTCCTCCCCTCCGGCTTGATCTTTCGGCCGCATTGGTGTCTCGCGGGGCGAACCAATCGAGAGGGAAATGATGCAGCAGCCCGTCGGCAAATTGCTTCTGTTCGGTGCCACCGGTGATCTGGCGCAGCGCATGCTGCTCCCCTCGCTCTACGCGCTGCACGCCGATGGCCTGTTACCCGATGGCCTCACCATCACCGGCACCGCGCGCTCCGAGCATGACGACGAGGGCTATCGCGCCTTCGCCGCCAAGGCGCTCGACCAGTTCCTGCCCGCCGATCGGAAGGACGACAGCGCTGTCGCCGGCTTCCTCCAGCGCGTGCACTATCAGACGCTCGATGCCTCGCAGACCGAAGGCTATGCCGCGCTGAAGGAAAAGCTGGGCGACATCTCCGGCGGCCTCGCCATCTTCCTGTCGACCGCGCCCTGGTTGTTCGGCCCGACGATCAAGGGCCTCGAATCGGCGGGCCTCGCCGGCGAGAATGTCCGCATCAGTCTGGAGAAGCCGCTCGGCCGCGACCTCGCCTCCAGCCGCGAGATCAACGACATCGTCGCGGAGGCCTTTCCCGAGGAGCGCACCTTCCGGATCGATCACTATCTCGGCAAGGAGACGGTGCAGAACATCCTGGCGCTGCGCTTCGGCAACTCGCTGTTCGAGCCGGTGTGGAACGCCCGCGGCATCGACAGCGTGCAGATCACCGTCTCGGAGACGGTCGGCCTCGAAGGCCGCGCCGGCTTCTACGAGGATACCGGCGCGCTGCGCGACATGGTGCAGAACCACATGCTCCAGCTCGTCGCGCTGATCGCGATGGAGCCCCCTGCCCGCTTCGACGGCACCTCGATCCGCGACGAGAAGGTCAAGGTCCTGCGCTCGCTGCGCAAGATCCCGCCGGCCGAGGCGCCCAACCTCACCGTCGTCGGCCAATATGGCGGCGGCGCGGTGAAGGGGCAGATCGTGCGCGATTACGCCACCGATCTCGGCAAGGACTCGCGCACCGAGACCTTCGTCGCGATCAAGGCGCATGTCGACAATTGGCGCTGGCAGGGCGTGCCCTTCTATCTGCGTACCGGCAAGCGGCTCGCCGAGCGCCGCTCGGAAATCGTCATCCAGTTCAAGCCGGTGCCCCACTCGATCTTCGCCGAGCGCGGCGGCATGCTCCAGCCCAACGCGCTGGTCATCCGCCTCCAGCCGGAAGAATATGTCCAGCTGCTGGTGATGGCGAAGCAGCCGGGCCTCGACCGCGAGGGCTATCGCCTGCGCGAAGTGCCGCTCAACCTCAGCCTCGACGCCGAGTTCGCCGGCACCACCCGCCGCATCGCCTATGAGCGCCTGCTGCTCGACCTGATCGAGGGCGATCCCACGCTGTTCGTCCGTCGCGACGAAGTGGAAGCGCAGTGGGAATGGATCGACGCGATCCGCGCCGGCTGGGACGCCAACGATCTCAAGCCCAAGCCCTATGCCTCGGGCAGTTGGGGGCCCTCGCTCTCGATCGCGCTCACCGAGCGCGACGGGGTGCACTGGCACGAATGAACGGGGCAAGCGCCTTTTCTACAGACGTCATCCCGGCGAAAGCCGGGATCCATTGCCCTCACCGTCTCGGCTCCATCCCCGGCGTCGCTGTAAAATGGATCCCGGCTTTCGCCGGGATGACGGTTGAAGGGCGAGCGAAACCGCGAGCCAAACCCTATATCGGACCCGCGCGGCGCCTGCGCCGCTGACCAGGTCCCACCGAAACCCAAGGAGCTTACATGACGACCGAAATCGAATGGTGGGACTATGACGACTCCGCCGAGATGGGCGACGCGCTCGCCGGCGACGTGCAGTTCATCATCGAGAGCGCGATCGATGCGCGCGGCGCCGCGGTCATCGCGCTCGCCGGCGGCCGCACTCCTGGCCCGATCTATGCCAAGCTGAGCAAGGCCAAGCTCGACTGGAAGCGCGTGACGATCATCCCCACCGACGATCGCATCGTCCCGATGGGCGACCCGATGTCGAACGTCACCGGCCTCGCCAAGGTGTTCCTGCCGCTCGGCGCCCGCGTTATCCCGGTCGTCAGCGAGAAGGCCGACGACTACAAGGCCGCCGGCCGCGCGGCGGACGCACGCCTGCAGGATTTCCACTGGCCGCTCGACCTTTGCCTGCTCGGCATGGGCGCCGATGGCCACACCGCCTCGATCTTCCCCGGCCCCGATCTCGCCGAAGCGCTGACCGGCCCCAAGGAGCGCCGCGCGTTGGGCGTGATGCCCGATCCGCTGCCGCCCGAAGCCCCGGTCCCCCGCGTCTCGCTGTCGCTCGCCGCGATCGTCTCGGCCCGCGCACTGATGATCGCGATCACCGGCCAGGAGAAGAAGGACGTGCTGGAGCGCGCGATTGCCGAAGGCGCCGGCTCGACCCTGCCGATCGGCCGCGTGCTCGCCGAAACCGAACTGCCCGTCGACATCCACTGGAGCCTGTAAATGGCCACGCTGAACGCCGAAATCGCAGCCGTCACCGATCGGGTGATCGAGCGGTCCAAGGCGGGCCGCACCGCCTATCTCGACCTGATCCGCCGCGAGCGCGATTCGGGCAATGATCGGCCCAAGCTGGGCTGCGCCAACCTCGCCCACGCCTATGCCGGCACCGAGGAACAGCGCGATGCGCTGAAGACCGGCGCGCGGATGAACATCGGCATCGTGACGTCGTACAACGACATGCTCTCGGCCCACGCGCCCTACTATCGCTATCCCGAGCAGATGAAGATCTGGGCGCTGGAAGCGGGCGCCACCGCGCAGGTGGCGGGCGGCGTGCCCGCGATGTGCGACGGCGTCACCCAGGGCTATCAGGGCATGGAGCTCTCGCTGTTTAGCCGCGACACCATCGCGATGGGCACCGCGG
>JAPJRE010000118.1 GCA_030824725.1 Sphingomonas sp. | reverse complement strand
GCGTCAAGTGGTAGATGCAGATTGCAAGGGTCAGGAGTTTACGAGCTTTTTGGATAGAGATCATCGCCATGGTCGAGGGATCGAAGCCGAACTCTCTCGCACGAGGGATGTCATAGGTAGCTGACGGCAGATCTTTGAAGGCGAGCTCCAAGATTGTGCCGATCAACCGCTCCATTTCGGTTTTGTCGCGCGGCATGTGCGCTCCCGAAAAATGGACGTCGGTTCCCACGTCCATCATCGCGTCCTCGAAGTGGCGGGAGTGATGGCCAGAAAGGTTGTCCAGTAGAATAGCTGACAGTCGGCAGCAGATCCATTTCAAATCCGGGTGCTGTTCGTCGATATCCTTCGGAATCGCTTTAGGTGTGTTCGCGTGGGCGTACGCCTCAAGCGCAGTTGCGCTCGAGGCTTCATCCCAACTCAGTCCCCACCCAAGAATGCATTTCGATACGCATTCCATCAGAATAGTCATCGTCGCCTGCCCAAGCGGAATGCCGAGATCTTCATCCACGAGGAACAACGCTGGGATTTTTGTGTCGTCCATCATGCCGAACGCGCCGATGCGTGTGTGACGATCAACGACGCCACCACCGCCATACCGCTGGTAAACTGCCTGCGCGCCATGCTCTGCGGCGAGCGCAGCGGAGGACGTGAGATCGCGGCACATTCTCCAGAATGTCGTGTAGCTGACGCGCTTGTAAGGGGTCGTGGGCTTCGGATAGACAGCGTCGAGGCGGCCTGTGGGCGCGCCGCGGTTGATCTTCCGGATCTCTGCGCCGTAGCTGGTCCACGCTTTATGCGCCTTCGCGGCAGCATGAGCCGAGGACGTGGTTTTTCGACCGACTGCGATCGCAAGATAGTGGACGAGGATCTCCTTTGGATGATTGACTCGACGGCCGCGACCGGCCCCGGTCATCGCTACGCCGTCGCGCATCCGACGGTCGCCAGGCTTGCCCCGCTTGTTCACCCACTCGCGAAGCGTCGAGCCGGCGTACACCTTGGCTCCAGGGAGCGCGGCAATGGATGGATCTGTCAGCAAGCTCCGGTTTAAGTCCTGCAACTTTTGGTCAGATTTGCCGCAGGGTGACGCATCGTATGCGCGGGTATAGGCGGTCCGGAACTCGGAACGCGGATCGGCAGCACGCGCAGCTGCGGCATTGAGTTGGCGCTTGCGCGCTGCGCGGCGAGAACCTTCTTCTAGATCCTGAGCACGCTTGACGACCTTGCCCTCCGCCATAAGCCGAACAATGTCATCATCGGTGGGCTTGCAAGGAAAGCCCGTTCTAGGGTCGGTGGTCATGTACTCGACACCGGTAGAAATGTGCCGATATGTGAGTTTTCCGTCTGGATCTCTCCGGTCAAAGATGTATTCAGCGCCTTCAAAGGATAATATGTCGCCTGGCGACTGTTTAAGATACGGTTTCATTTCATTTCTCCTAAGCGCAGCAGATCACGCCTCGCAGACCAGATCTGCGAGGAGAACTTGCGCGATGTTGATGTTTCTAACGCCGGGTGTTGTGCGGCGGTGGGCGCGGAGCTGTCAGTTCACGGGTCGCATCACTCATCGTCAGAGGCGAATCTGATCGCGGTGGGCAACAGGCGGAAGAGGTGTGATCTCCGTATCGTCAGTGATGCGGTCGTCGAGTTCGATGCCGATGCGGCCGAGCGCAACAGCGTTTTCCAACACGGCGTTGCCGCGACGTGCGTCATCAGGCGCAACGGCATCTCGCAGCGCTGCCCAGGTCGCCGGCGCACCGCGGGCTACGAACTGGCTGATGGCGTCCTGCTCTTCGCGCGAGACGATCATGTAGCGACGCGAGTAGATTGCCTCGACGTTCCGCATCCGCCACTTCGGGCCCGTGATATCGGCATGATAGAGTACCCGGAACACCCAGCCGCAACGGCGTGCCACTTCCGCGACGACACCCAGCTTTTGACGATAATCGTCATCGTCGAGATCTGCTGGCGTTCGCTTCACCTCGATCAGTTCGATCGTACCGTCGCGTAGCAACCGCACATGATCGGGATAATAGTCTACGCGCTTCCCATTGACGTGGACGATGAAGTGAAAGGGATGCGCCTGGAAGTCGATGACGTATGGATTGACCTCGTTCCACATCGCGAAGTCGCGATGGCCCCGACCTTCGATGACTTGCTGCAAGCCCGTTTTGCGAGAGCTCATTCGCGATCGCAGGTGGCGCTGCCCACGGTTGATCACGGGCCGTGCATGGCCCCCGTGCTGTAGTACGACGACCTGGGCGAGTTTGCTGGCTTCTTCGAGCCCTTCCCAGCGCTTTACCGGTCGTCGGACGCGCGAGCGTGATCCCGGATCGTTCGGATCCAGATAGCTTGGGATAGCCTTATCAGGATGGCGAATTTCAATACGTCTCGTGCGCGGTCGGCGCTGCTGATCTTTGATGCGCATTTTTAGCCCTCCACCGCGCAAAGCGTTCGGGTGTGGTGGGTGGTGGCGCTCCGCGAGTCGGAGGTACTGAAGTTCGTTCGTGCGATGGTGTGACTCCACTGCAGCGGAGGCGCGGCACAGAGGATCGACGTGGGGCAGTCTGGCATTCGAGTTCCTTTCAAATAAGGATTAGACAGCCTGTATATGCCACCACCTTGGGTTGTGCAATCCCTATTTGAACAAGAATAATGCTTATTTGATCGTTAGCCATAGACTGCTATGGGTTGGCCGACTCAATGGAGATCGAAGTGGCTGAACCGATGGACGAAGGCTCCTTCTCGAAGGGAGCGCCGGGTACCGATAAGCTGGAAGGCTTCTTCGGAAAGCCGGTTCCAGATGCAGAATTGGAGATCTGGGCCGCGATCCCGCCGTCGAAGCGAGATAAGGCTTTGCAGAGATTGGTGGCACTGGATCGCCATGCTCGTGCCGATGGTGCGGTATCGGCGAAGCAAGCAGCTCAGGAAGCAGGTGTCACGCTCGGGCGTTTCTACCAGATGGCGCGTGCATGGTCGGAGAAGCGGTCCTTAGCGAGCGTCGGTGCGTTCGCCTCGACGACACAAACACGCCAACGTATCGAACCGGAAGTCGCTCAAGCTCTCCAGGCAGCCGTCGTTGAGATCGTTGCAGCAAACCCCAACGACTCGGTAGCGGCCCTCGTCAGAAGGCTGGCGGAACAGACTGGTGCAAAGAAGGCGCCGAATACCCTGCGGCCATTCGTCGAGCGCGAACTTCGTCGCATCGAGCAAAAGGGGTTGGCCGGGCAGGAAATTCAGTTCGACTGCACGGCAACGTCGCTGCGCAGGGTAGATGGTTCCCACCATGTGGCATTCTTGGTGATCGATGCTGGTAGCAGCATGATCATCGGTCATTCCATAGGGGACGTCTCGAGCAGTGCAGCAGGGTATGCTGCCGCAGCCGCAGATTCCCGCTCACGCATCCTCAAGGGACTGCTCCCCAGGAATATATGGGCAGCTGCGACCGAGCGTTCCCAACTCGTGCCCGGGACTGACGTTGAAGCGCTAGCAGCGCTCTCCGGTAACATCCGCAATGAACTAGGAGGCGTTGCGCCGCAGCTGCTGAGGGCCGGAAGCTACGGCAGGTACGCGCGACAGCAATTCAGTCTGAAAATCGGGCCAATCAGGCTTCTACCTAACCGCACGGTGGAGAATGCGCCGCCGACAGAGTGGAAGGCGGCCGACGGACTGAGTGCGTCCGATGCTCAGGCTCGGATGGAACTGGCGGTATCTGCGCACAACGGCGAGGTGCTATCGGGCTTTAGCGGGTGTGGCGCGGCAGAAGCGCCGGGAGAAATGATCAGATTGCTCGAGCTGGTCTCGCAACGCTGATGTAGTCACGTCGGCGGGACGAGGTTACGCCGTTGGCTCTAGCCTTGACCGGTTGTGGTGCTGCCGAGCGATTTCCAAAGCTGTTTCTGCGTCCGCCTTGGATAAGGCTTCATCGCGAGCCGATTGCATGACCGCCGCTGTTGAAGCCGTAGGATGGCTTGTGCGCAGTTCGATGTATCCAATGCGCCGTCCGACGGTGCTCGCCAGCAGCCTCGCGACGGTTTGGCTCGTTGCGCGATTGTATCGCGCGCCGGGCAGTGCCTGCTCCAAGGAGTCTATGTCCGCTTCGGCGGCGGTAATGGGGAGGTCCGCTTGAAGGAGGCGCTCCCTGAGCGTGGGGACCAGGCGACTCACCTCGTCGCTATTAACCTCCTCCGTCAACACGATGCCCAGAATGCGACCGTTGGGGATTTCCACTGCCAAGAGCGATGTCGGGAATGTCACATTGCCATCGATCATTGTGGGCAGTCGCATGAATGCGCGCGCTACCAGAATGCCTTCCGCCGGCGATGCATCTGGAGAGTGTCCCCGCTCCCTAGCCAGAGCATAAATTGTGCCACGAGAAGGTGGGGTTACCTGCTCCAGCGCGCAGCGTCGTGTTATTTCAGTAGCAAGTGCGGTGACGGTCGCCGTTCTACCGAACTCATAGATCACATTGCGCGCGATTTCGCGAGCGCGGGGGTCGACGCCTCCGCGCCGACTTTTGCTGGGACGCGCGACATCTCGAATCCCGGGAATCAGTGCTGAAGGCTTTCGGTGCGCTCGCCAGGCGCGCACAAGGTTATAGAATTGCGCTGTTCCTAACCCAAGCTGGGATGCGTGTCGGTCTCGGTCAGCACCAGTCGGATGAGGAATCATGAGGTAATCACGGATGACCGCTACTCGCCTGCGGACCTCTGCCCACTTAAGCGGATCAACATCCGCCAGATCTAAACTCTCATTCATTTTTTCCTCCACTAGATTCAAATACATAAGTTCATCCAGATCCTCATCGTTGGAGCTGATCGGAACCGAGCGTGGTCGCCATCGCGCGAGGGCTGCTACTCTCCGCAGCATCCCAGAAGCGCGTTCCGTCCTTGCAAAGCCGTACCCTTTTTGTTCTACCAGTGCCTGGCCGCACGGGCGGCGATTCGACATCTGTGGGAGCTTGGCTGTGGAGCATGACCTCCAGCTGCGCGCGGTCGCGCGTGCGATCTACGAGTCCTGCTATGCAGGTGAAGACGAGAAGGGGTTTCGCTTCGACGAGGCAGAAAGCTTCAGAACCGAGCGCTACTTGCAGTCAGTCGGCGCCGCGCAGCAGGCACGGACCATTCTCCAGGAACGCTCTGGGCAATTGACGTTTTTCGCCGAGCAGGCGCGGGTCTGACGCCCTGCGATGGATGCGATCGAGCGGACCAACTGGCTGGCGCACCGCTAGCACATTGACCTAGAGACTTAAGACTGTGGAGGTAGGCTGATCCATGTCGGCAGGGTTGATGACACCGCCTTCGACGAGGCGGGGCGCCCCGCCTCGATGTGACAGATACTTTCACCAAAATGATGCGACCTGCCGACAGCTTCACGGCTTCAAGCCTGGCCTAAGAGTTTCAGGAATCAGTCTTATTTAACTCTGCCCTCCGTAATTTGAGGCTCAGGCAAACCCTCCCCTTGCGCGGCTGGCGTGAAGTGGCATCCTCAGACCGCGAGTCATTGAAGGAGAGGATCGCTATGTTTCGCGTCTCGACCGTCGCCGCCGCCATTGCCCTGATCGCCACGCCAGCCCTGGCTGCCGGCCCCTGCAAGGATGCCAAGGGCAAGTTCACCAAGTGCCCACCTACCGCTGCCGCGGCAGCAGGCGGCGTCACCAAGGACAAGAACGGCAAGTGCCACGTCGCTTCCGGCCCGAAGAAGGGCCAGTTCACCAAGTGCCCTTGAGCTGATCCAGCTTCTATACGCCGCGATCTTCGCCCTTGCGGGCTGAAAGATCGCGGCTCAGCCGGAGCAACGCGCCAGGGCGGCAACCAACTGCAGCGCGATCAGCAGGGCCGTCAGAATTGCGAACCACCGGGGCTCCGGGTCTTGGTCGCGCGGATCAGGCCACAGCTTCGGCATCGTCAATCTTCCAAGCCAACACGTCCCGTGGCAGGGCGGTCGCATGCGCCCCTTGCCAATCATGTTGATGCTCTGCCTCTGCACCCCCGCGCCCGCTTCCGCATGGGGAAGCCAAGGGCATGAGGCGATCGCCCTGATTGCCCGCAGCTACCTGACGCTGGCGGTGCGAACGCGGGTAGACGCAATCCTCGCCAGCGACCGCGACACCCTCACCGGTGCCGACATGGCGGCCCGGGCGACTTGGGCCGATGTATGGCGCGGGTCCCACCGCTTCACTTCCTCCTGGCACTTCGCCGACATCGAGCTGGAGGGTGGCTCCCTCGACGCGGCATGCTTTGGCTTCCCAGCTCTGTCCGGCGTCGCCAGCGAAGGGCCCGCGCAGGACTGCGTCGTCGCGAAGATAGAGCAGTTCGCGCGCGAACTTCGCGACACTGGCACGTCCGACGCTGAACGCCGCCTCGCGCTGAAGTTCGTGCTGCACTTCGCCGGCGACCTCCATCAGCCGCTCCACGCCGCCGACCATCAGGATCGCGGCGGCAACTGCGTGCGCGTCTCGCTGGGTGGTACGCGGACCGTCAACCTGCACAGCTATTGGGACAGCGTCGTTGTCGGCGAGATAGCGCCCGATGCCGAAACGCTCGCGACGACGCTTCGTGCTCGAATAGGATCTGCGCAGCTCGCCGGCTGGGCATCTGGGACGCCCCGCGACTGGGCGCGCGAGTCCTTCACGGTCGCCAGAACGGCCGTCTACACGGTCGGATCCCCGACAGGCTGCGACCGCGACGCCGCGCCAATCCCGTTGCCGGCAGGCTATGACGCTAGGGCACGGGAGGTCGCAGTCGTTCAAATCGAGAAGGCGGGCGTCCGCCTGGCGCGCCTCCTGAACGATGCGCTTGGCGGGCAGCCGCAGGAAGGCCAACAGCCTGCGACCAGCGCCGAAGCGCCTCCAGCTCGACGCTGGCCGCAGTCGATCGCGTGCTCCGAGCAAGCCGATAAGCAGAACCTCCATGGCGACGCGCGGCGCGCCTTCAGGCGGCGCTGCATGCGCGGCTAGAGCCAGCTCGCCACCCCGCCATGGCGCGAGCAGGTGCCGCGCCGATGGAGGCTGAAGCTATACGAACCGTCGCCGCAGCGCGCACTTGCTCCGTCCGGCGCGCGATCGGTGAACACCGGCCGATGGACCGAACGCCCATCGACGTTGGTGTAATAGCCGCCGCCGTAGGACGGGCTCGTCCGATGGTGCGATTTGTGACCAGACGCCGCATGATGATGAGCATGGTGTCCGCGGGCGACAGCTGGAGTTGCCGGGACGACCGACAACAGAACAGTTGCGATCGACGCGAGCTTGACGAAACGCTGGATGATCATGGAGCCCCCTCCCTCATGTGCTTCGATCTATTGCACAGCTCCACTAGCTGGCAAGCATGTGAATTTCACAGCGCAGTCGCACGACGTAAAGGAGAAAGGGTAGGTCAGCCTACGACCAATGCGCGAACCTGCTCCACAGGAGCGTCGCTTGGGGCAGCGTGGCGTAGTAATGATATGCCTTTGGGCGGGAGCTGCCTGCCCGCTTTTACTCAGACGGGCGTGGTCGAACGCTTGCAGCTATGCAGGTAGACGGTTTGGGTGGCACTTCCCGTCATCTGCACAAGTGCCAATAAGCGGCTGGAGGCAGTAAGGGGCCGATGCTCGGCGGCGCCGTTAAACGGCGGAGTCTAGGGTGCTTGCCGATACGATGGTCCTAAACTCAGCGATGATGTCGGCGTGCTTAGCCTCGAGGTACCCTGCGACATTCCTGTTCTCGATGAGGCGCTGCAGGTACCGGGATGCGAGAACGAGCTGGAGGACGTCGTCGCCGAACGTGGCTTCCCGCACTCGGAAGTCGTGATTGAGCGTCTCGAGCTCCCGTTCCATTCGCGCCATCTGCTCGGGCGTTACGCCGGCAACTTTCTTCGCCCGATCCGGCTTGGCGAGATCGTCTTGGCGTGTCGCCGCTAAGATAGCTTTGGCGTAGCTAGCCGTGAAATTGTTCATGGACGCCATAAGTTCGACCGCGCTGAACTGCTTATGCGGCTTCATTTTTCGAAGTACGTCGAAAATTTCGGCGTTCACCGACTTTTCCTTCAGTATTTCAACGACCTCAGGCGCAATTCCGTCCAGGAGGTTGCGACGACGATGAACCAGTTTTTCGTCCATCCCGAGAGCTGCCGCAATCATCTTCGGCGGCACGCCGCGCTCTATGGCTCGCGATATCATGTAGTGTTCTTGGACGGTCGCAAGGCGATTCACGCGTTTGTTATAGGTGAACGCCTCGTCATCGTCCGCTTCGATGCAAGGGGCAGTCTCGGCCGATTGCTCTTTGAGCGCATGCAGGCGAAGATGCCCGTCCAGCAGCATGCGATGCCCGCGCTCGTTCGGCTTTGTCACGGCTAGCGGCTCGATTACGCCAATCTCCTTAATCGAGATGGCGATCCTGGCGTATCGACGCGAAGCCGTTATCCGGGGAGTTATCGGGCGAAGGGGAAGTATGATGCTGACGGGAAGCTGCAGCACCTGCTGCGCAAACGAAATGTGCACTGCCGACGTCACAGCGCATCTTCCGCGATCCCGATCCGCTGTGCGATCGGCTGCGGCAACGAAGCCAGCCCCTCTGCGCGTAGAAGGGCGACGAAATGATCTTCGGTGAGCAGTCTGGCCATTGCGCCGACGATGAAAGTCAGTCGGCTCTGGGTGAGTGTTGCCTTCTTGACCAAAAGCTTTTGTCGCTCGACCTCCTTTTGGTAGGCCCGAACGAGCGCGGCAGCCGTAGTTGGCTGTGTACGCGCTTGGGACGTGCGCATGCTGCGGATGCCTTTGCCGATCAGGTTACGGTCATCCACAATGCGCCGGATCGCCAGGATCTGATCGCCGGGCAAGGCCCCGGTCTCATAGGCTTCGGTCAGCGCGCGTTGCACATCGGCGTCGTTCGCGCGGGCAATTTCGGCAGCGATCGTATGTGGAATGATGCCGCGTTCAACCGCGTCAAGGAGGCGCTCTTCGCCCCGCTCGAGCAGCAGGTTGATGGTCCAGACGTATTCTGGGCTCATCCCGATTTTTCGTGCGATCTCAGCGAAATTATACCCACGGTCTCGAAGTGCGCCGACTTCCCGGATCATCTCCAGCGGTGTTAGATTCCGTCGGGCCATATTTTCTACCAGGCTCATCACGAAGCATTCCTCGCGAGTTGCCTCGATCACCATGGCGGGGATTTCAGCCTGTCCGAGCTTCTTGAAAGCCTCCATCCTGCCCTGTCCGCAAACCAGCTCATAGCCTTCGCCCTTGGGAGAGCGGCGAACGGTAATCGGTCGCTTGAGGCCGACGGCCCTGATGCTCTCTACGAGCTCGTCGAATATTTTTCGGTTGCGAGTTCGTGGGTTCAGCACCTCTATGGAGGAGATTGGGATGAGGGTGATTTCTGGCGTCATTGAACGCGCTCCACGTGATGCCGACGAAGCAGGTGATAGAGCGGGGATAGGTCGCTGACCCGGTATGCATCGAGGTGAACCCCGTTTTCCTCAGCCATCCCAAACTTCGGATCGGATCCCACATCCAGCCAAGGGAGGAGGTAATAGTCGCGATGGCGGATATTGCCGGCCTCCATGCGCACAGCGACGGTAATGTCAGGGCGAAGGCTGGCGTCGAGTCGCACGCGCCAGCGCAGCGATCCAGCAGGTGTCGATTGGCAGCGCACGATCACAACCGCTAGCGTCACCTCGCGATTGATGGTCAGCAAATCGGTTTCCTCGTCGACCGTGACCTGTCCGCCGATGCGCTCGATGCCGGCGACCGTTTCCGACACTACCTCCGGATGCATCAGTCGCAGCTGTCGGTTGGTCTCGAGGTATCGGTAGTCGCGGGCCGGAGAATAGCCGATTAGCTCATATGCGCGGAGCAAGCTGCCGAAGCGGTGCCGGTACGCGGCACTCGACGGCATCGACTCGACTTCGTCGATAATCATCCCGGATAGGGCACCGCGAGCGCCAAGAAGCGCCGTAAGGAACTGTAGCAACTCCTCGTCGGAAAACCTGCGGGCGCGATCCGCCAAAATGGACTGCGCGGCTTGAAACAGTAATGGGTCGACGATGGGCTGAAAGGCTCCGTCACCTCGGATCCACATGTCTGGGGTGTTCGAGACCCTCTTCTTTTTCAATTTAAACGACACGCGATTATATACGTTGTTACCGATATACTTTTCGCTCGTGAGAATCTGTCGGATGAGGGAGCGGTTCCAGGGCTGACCCAGTTCAGCCGATTTGCCCTCTCGATTCAGGATTGTCGCAATTTCTCGCTCGGAGCGGAGCTCCAAGACGAATAGCCGATAAATGCGGCGTACCGTTTCGACCTCTTCATCAGGGCCAGGCACCAATATAACGCGGTTGACGTGCTCCCCAAAGCTCTACCAGTCATAACTGGAGTCCGGGGTTGGTATG
>JAPJRE010000117.1 GCA_030824725.1 Sphingomonas sp. | reverse complement strand
CACCGACCCGCAGCCGACGATCGCGACCTTGACGGACTTGAGCAACTCGTATCCGGAATCGAGCCTAACGCCGTCCGCCTCGGCGAACACGGCGTCGTAGTTAATCAGTTTCCGCACGCCCGGCTCGCCAAACACCACCGGGACGTGAATGCGCTGTCCGTCAAACAAGAGGACACCGACCAGGTCGGTGCCGTCCTTGAGCTCCGTCGCAAGGGTCGGGTGGCCGTTGGCCCAAAGCAACGCCTTCAGTTCATCGAAGTCCTTCGGCGTCCGGCCACTGCCCGTCGGGATCCGTACCGCTATGGCCCGGAAGGACCTCGCGTCGCCGCCGCGCTTCTTCGTCTCCTGCCAGAGCGGCGCGTCCTTCGGCCCGATGTGGGAGAGCTGCGCGACGTAGGTGCCGGCGACGTCCTGCTCCTGCATCTCTCCCTCGGCAATCACTCCTTCGGCAACCATACCGAGCCCGGAAAGCGTGTCGCGGGAAAACAGGAACCGGAATGCCGAGTAGCGCATGCTCTGCGCCCTCGTCATGCGGTGGTCGGCGGGTGCCGGCGTACCGGTCTCCTCCTCGCCGGCGAGCAGGCGATGCGCGCTCTCGATCATCATCCCGCCGGTTATGTCGACGGTCCAGTTGTCCGGCCGATGCTCGAGGCAGAGCTCGCCTGATGGACCGTATTGGTGCCCGGACAGCAGCTCGCGGTCGCGGGCGAGGATAGACGGCGCCGCGTCAGGGAAGAAGTCGGGGTAGATGAGCGTGAGCGGAATTCTGCGCTCGCCGATCTCGAGCTCGAAGTCGAACGCGAGTTGCGAGCCGACCAGCCGCATCTGCACGCCCGTCAGCCACGGACTGCGCTCGGCAAGGTCCCCGATCGCGTTCCGCTCGGACTGCGCGCGGCCGGGCTGCTCCGCCCACCAGATCAAGCGAAGCCCTTGGGCGACGTCGGTTCGCGGCGGGTGTTCGGGAACGCCGGGGCGCTCGCCGCTCCCGTGCCGATGATCGCAGCGGAGGCGGCTGGGCGGAGCATGCTTCCCGAGGGTGGGTCCATGCGGGCGGCCGCCTTCTCGGCGATGCCGCCCATCCGCGGCGCGATGCTCTCGACGAGGCGCCGGCGCTCAACCTGCTGCGCCAGCTGACCGAAGTCGTGCCGCGCCTGCGCTAGCCACTCGAAGAATGCGTTCTGCCGCTCGGGATGCATCGGCCACTTGTCGGCGAAGTTTTCGAACGGGTCGGACGGATTGCGGATTATGCAGTTCTGGCCGTCATGCTCAATGAAGCGGTCCATGTTAGCAAGGATTGCGTAGAGCGCGTCGGAGATCTTCTCCTCGCCGCTATAGGCGTGCGCGGCGAGCGTCGTGATGATGACCGAAATCGGCCGCTCGTCGTAGCGATCGACGAACATGCCGTCGCGGTGCCGCTTGAGGATCATGATGGCGGACTGGAGCGGCGTGCGGACCCGATATTCCGGGATTTCCTCGACGCTGGCCCGCACCGATTCTGCGATTGCGCGCCGCTTCCGCTCGAAGATCGGCCCCATGCGCAGCTGGAACCACTTTGCGTAACCCTTCGGGTTGGACCGCTGCCAGTCGTCGGAGATGTATTCGTAGACCGGCGACCGCACGTCAGTGATGACGATAGCCGTGTCCGAAAAACGGGTGTCGAGGCCATATGCCTCAAGCAGCCGCTTCTGGCGCGAGTTGTTGGGGACCGCCGGCACGATGTCCATGTGGAACTGCGCGCCGTCCGAGTAGGACAGTACCCAGCACCGCTTACCCTCCGTCACGGGCTTTACCATGTTCTGCGCTATGCGATACGCCTTGATCTCGTCGCCGACGAGTTTCTTGAGCGCCTTCTGGGTTAGGTCGCCGGTGCCGAGCAGCCGCAACTCACACACCGAATCGACGTCATATTCCTCTTCGTCGTTCAGCGGGCGGATCGCCGTGCCGAGGCGGAAGGATCCCTGCACGTAGATCTGCGTGTCGTAACGCAAGACGGTCGATTCTGGACGGTGCAGCCAAGCCCCGAGCGATGCGTAGCTGCGGCATGCCTGATCGTATCGCGTCTCGCTAATCGCGAGCGCGTCGGCCAGTGCGGCAAGGTATTCGTCAGCGCTTTTCGTCGTCATGGTTAACCCCTCCATTCTGTATTTGTTCTCGAGCGCGGGATTTTTCAACGGTTCACGCTCCACTAATCTGCATCATACGGAGATACCTGTGGAAATGCGTGCAGCGGGCTACCTGTCCAATCGGCGCCCTGACATCCTCGCTCAGTTCCGAACAGTGGCAAAGGCAACGTTGCTCGACGCAGGGTGAATCTAGCGGACCCCATTGCCGAGTGCTTTTGCGCTGTCGAGCGACCAAAGAAGAAAGCCGCCCTTTGGGGGAATTTCCGAGCATACTAGCCCGCGCTCCCGCATATTGCGGAGCGCAGCACCCACACGCTTCTGGATCGTCTTGACCAGCTTCTTATCGACCAAGTTGAGCTCACGCTCCTCCATCAGCCGCTTCGCTATCGACGCGCCGTCCATTGGTGATCCCGACTTCCTCAGCATGTCGAGAATTGCCCGGGTTACCTGTCCCTTGAAGGCGTGGTGGCGCGGCGGCATCGGCTTGGCCTTGATCTCGTCGAGCTCGGCGTCCGGGTCGAAAAGGAGAATCGTGCAGTCGACGTGATCGAGGTCGATCAGCGCCTGACGAAGCTGGTCCTGCAGCGCGTCGACGCGGCCGGCAATTTCGCCGCGCTTGTCCTTCAGGGCGGAAATGGCGTTGGGACGTTCCATATGCCCATTGAAGCATCAATCTAGCAGATCGGGGAGGCCCCAGTTGGTCCCCTCTGCTCCACAATGCTGTGGAACTCCGGCAGCTCGTCGAGGAACAGCACGCCGAGATGCGCGAGGCTCACCTCGCCCGGCTTGACCTTGAGCCCGCCGCCGGTCAGCGCCGCCATCGACGCCGAGTGATGCGGCGCGCGGAACGGCCGGGTGCGCGTCAGCCGCCCGCCCTGCAGCGTGCCCGCGACCGAGGCGACCATCGACACTTCCAGCGCCTCGGCCGCCTCGAGCGGCGGCAGGATGCCCGGCAGGCACGCCGCCATCAGCGACTTGCCCGCCCCCGGCGGCCCTACGAACAAGAGATTATGCCCGCCCGCCGCAGCGATCTCGAGCGCGCGCTTGGCGGTCTCCTGCCCCTTGACCTGGGCGAGGTCCGGCCCCTGCCCCGGCGGGTCTATCTCGCCCGGCACCGGGTTGGCGAGCAGCTGGTTGCCCTTGAAGTGGTTGAGCAGGCTGATCAGGTCGGGCGCGGCGAGCACCTCCACCTGCCCCGCCCAGCTCGCCTCGGGGCCTTGCGCGGCGGGGCAGACCAGCCCCTTGCCCGCCTCGGCCGCATGCATCGCCGCGAGCAGCACCCCCGGCGACGGCGCAATCCGCCCGTCGAGCGCCAGTTCGCCGACCACGACATAGCCCGCGATCGTCTCGGCATCGACCACGCCCATCGCGGCCAGCAGCGCCAGCGCGATCGGCAGGTCGAAATGCGATCCTTCCTTGGGCAGGTCGGCGGGCGAGAGGTTGAGCACGATATGCTTGGGCGGCAGCGCGAGACCGATCGCGGCCATCGCCGCGCGGACGCGCTCGCGGCTTTCCGCCACCGCCTTGTCGGGCAGCCCGACGACGACGAACTTGGGGAGCCCGGCGACGAGGTTGCACTGCACCTCCACCGCGCGCGCTTCCAACCCCAGATAGGCTACCGTCGAGACGCTGGCGACCAAGAGAGCCCCCTCCCCGGTTTGGGAGCATAGCGGCTTCTGCACGATACGGAAGCGGTACGATCGACGGGGAGCGTATTGCACAAGCACCACACCCAACCCATCTCAGGGCCGATGCGCTCCGAACCCCGCCAATTTCCGGATCCTGCGTTGACTCTGGCGCCGCTTGCCCGTAATGGCGCTCGACACGCGGCCGCCCCTGTGGCGGCCCTTTTACGTTCTAGATACTCGAGGATGAGCGATGAAGCGGACCTTTCAGCCGAGCAACCTGGTGCGTGCGCGCCGGCACGGCTTCCGTGCACGGATGGCGACCCCGGGCGGTCGCAATGTGATCCGCGCCCGCCGCGCCCGCGGCCGCAAGAAGCTGTCGGCGTAAGCACCGACACGCCCTTGCCGAGCCTCGACCGGCTCGCGCAGCGCAAGGACTATCTCGCCGCCAACGGGGGAAAGCGGGCACCGATGCCCGGTTTCGTCCTGCTGGTGCGCGAACGGAACGATGCCGATCCGTCGATGCGGATCGGCATTACCGTATCCAAGAAAGTTGGCAACGCCGTACTCCGCAACCGGATGAAGCGGCGCTTTCGCATGCTCGCGCGCGAAATCCTGCCCGAGGCAGGGATCGCCGGCGCGGACCATGTGCTGATCGGCCGGAACGGCGGAATCGAACGCCCCTATGCCGATCTGAAGGCGGAACTCGCCAAGGCGCTTCGGCGCGTGCGCCCCAAGAGCGAGCCCAAGGTCGAATCATGATCGCGCGCCTGCTGATGCTGCTCGCGCGCGCCTGGCAGCTGGGTCCGTCGCTGATCCTGCCGCCCACCTGCCGTTACCAGCCCTCCTGTTCGGCCTATGCAATCGAGGCGCTTCGCCGCTATGGGGCGGTGAAAGGCGGCTGGCTTGCGCTCCGGCGCATCGCGCGCTGCCATCCATGGGGCGGGCACGGCCCAGATCCCGTTCCTTGAGTTTTCCTTCCGGGGATTATCGGTGAAAGAAGAACAGAAGAACTTCATCCTCTTCGCGGCGTTCGCGGCGCTCGTGCTGCTCGGCTGGCCGATGATCAGCCACTGGTTTTTCCCGCAGCAGCCCGCTGCGCCGGGGAAGATGGTGGACGGCAAGCTCCAGCCGGTGCCGAATTCCGGCGTCGACCCGGCGACCAACGCGCCGAAGACGATTCGGGCGCGCGAAGCCGTGCTGGCGGACAGCCCGCGCATCGCCATCGACACGCCGGCGCTCAAGGGCTCGATCAACCTGAAGGGCCTGCGCATCGACGATCTCGTCCTGCGCCAGTATGACCAGACCGTCGCCAAGAACTCGCCGCCGATCCGCCTGCTCTCGCCGAGCGGTGCCGAGGGCAGCTACTTCGCGCAATTCGGCTGGCAGGGCGCCGGCGCGCCGGACGGCAACACCGTGTGGAAGGCCGACGGCGCCACGCTGACGCCTGCCACCCCGGTGAAGCTCACCACGACGAACAGCGCGGGCCAGACCTTCACGGTCGAGCTCGGCGTCGATTCGAACTTCATGTTCACCGTCCGCCAGACGGTCGCCAACCGTGGCGGCGCTCCGGTGGCGGTCACCCCCTATACGCTGATCTCGCGCGGCCAGCGCTCGGCCGACACCAGCCAGTGGGCCGCGCATGTCGGCCCGGTCGCCGCGACCAACGACGCGGCGCACTATATCAACTGGTCGGACGTCGAGAGCACGCCCCAGCAGTTCACCACCACCGGCGGCTGGGTCGGCTTCAGCGACCATTACTGGCTGACCGCGGCGATCCCCGACCAGCGCGGCGGGGTGGCCATCCAGCAGCGCGGCACCGCCGCCCAGCAATACCAGGCCGATGTCGCGCTGGCCAAGCCGATCGCGATCCGCCCCGGCAAGGAAGCGACCTATACCAGCCACTTCTTCGCCGGAGCGAAGGAAGTGACGCTGCTCGACGCCTATCAGAAGCAGTATGACATCGCGAAGTTCGAGCGCGCCATCGACTGGGGCTGGTTCGAGATCATCGAGCGCCCGATCTTCACCTATCTGAGCTGGCTGTTCAAGCTGGTCGGCAATTTCGGCGTGGCGATCATCCTGCTGACGATCACCATTCGCGGCCTGTTGTTCCCGATCGCCCAGAAGCAGTTCGCCTCGATGGCGAAGATGCGCCAGGTGCAGCCGAAGATGAAGGCGATCCAGGAGCGCTTCAAGGACGACAAGCAGCGGCAGCAGCAGGAAGTGATGAAGCTGTACAAGGACGAGAAGGTGAACCCCCTCGCCGGGTGCGCGCCGATGCTCCTCCAGATCCCGATCATGTTCGCGCTGTACAAGGTGCTGCTGCTGACGATCGAAATGCGCCATCAGCCCTTCGCGCTGTGGATCAAGGACCTTTCGGCCCCCGATCCGGCGACGATCCTCAACCTGTTCGGCTACCTGCCCTTCACGCCGCCCAGCTTCTTGGCGATCGGCGTGGTGCCGGTGCTGCTCGGCGTGTCGATGTTCTTCCAGATGCGGATGAACCCGGCACCGATGGACGAGATGCAGAAGCAGATGTTCGCGATCATGCCGTGGATGCTGATGTTCCTGATGGCGCCCTTCGCCGTCGGCCTGCAGCTCTACTGGATCACCTCGAACGTGCTGACCGTGCTCCAGCAGCAGTGGCTCTACGCCCGCCACCCGGAGATGAAGGTGCCCGTCGAGAAGCCGAAAGCGGCCAAGGCGAAGTGATGACGGCACGCCCCTCTAACTCCTCCCCGGCACGGGGAGGGGGACCGCTCGCCGAAGGCGAGTGGTGGAGGGGCCGCGCCGCAAGGCGCGGAATGGCGCAGCACACCGGGAGCACCGCCGCTGACGCGGCGGCCCCTCCACCATTCGCTGGCGCGAATGGCCCCCCTCCCCGTTCCGGGGAGGAATTTCCCGCAGCAAGGCGTGTGAACTAAATGTCCTTCGACCCCGACCAGATCGAAGCCGCGCGCAAGCTGTTCGCCGGCCCCATCGCGTTCCTCAAGTCCGCGCCCGCGCTGGAGCATCTGCCCGCCCCGACGGTGCCGGAAGTCGCGTTCGCGGGCCGCTCGAACGTCGGCAAGTCGTCGCTGATCAACGCGCTGACCAACCGCAACAGCCTCGCCCGCACCTCGGTCACCCCCGGCCGCACGCAGGAGCTCAACTTCTTCGACGTCGGCGAGCCGCTGCGCTTCCGCCTGGTCGACATGCCCGGCTATGGCTTCGCCAAGGCCCCCAAGGACATGGTCCGCAAGTGGCGCTACCTGGTGAACGACTATCTGCGCGGGCGGCAGGAGCTGAAGCGCGCGCTGGTGCTGATCGATTCGCGCCACGGCATCAAGGATGTCGATCGCGAGATCCTCGAGATGCTCGACGACGCCGCGGTCAGCTACCGCATCGTCCTCACCAAGACCGACAAGATCAAGGCGAGCGAGCTGGCCGAAGTCACCGCCCGCACGGTGGACGAGGCCCGCAAGCGCGCCGCCGCCCACCCGGAGATCCTGGCGACGTCGAGCGACAAGGGCATGGGCCTGCCCGAACTGCGCGCCGCGGTGCTCGAAGCGATCGGCTGAGCACGGGCATGGAGCCGCTCTTCTCCTACGGCACGCTCCAGCTCGAGCACGTACAGCGCCGCCAGTTCGGCCGGCTGCTCGACGGCACCGACGACGTGCTCCACGGCTATGTGATCACCGAGATCCAGATCCGCGACCCCGCCGTGCTCGACGCCAGCGGCATCGAGACGCATCTCGCGCTGATCCCCGGCGACGGCCCGCCGATTGCGGGCAAGGTCTTCCAGCTCACCCAAAAGGAGCTGGAAGCCGCCGACGTCTACGAAAGCGAGAATTATGTCCGGGTGCGGGTGCCCCTCGCCTCGGGCACCCGCGCCTGGGTGTATGTGAAGGCCTAGGCCTAGGCAGGGTTGTACTTGGCGAGGAAGGCTTCCATCGCCTTGAGGAAGGTCAGCCGATCGTCGGCGCGGCTGAAGAAATGGTCGGCCTCGCGCTGTTCGAGGAATTCGTAGGTCTTCCCCGCCGATTTCAGCGCATCGACCATCACCTTGCTCTGGTTGAACGGCACGCGCCGGTCCTTCCTGCCATGGACCAGCAGCACGGGAATCGAGAAATCCTGCGCATGGAAGAGCGGCGACACCGCCTTGAAGTCCTGCGCCTTGGACTTGATGTAGTCCTTCACCGCGGCCCCGCCGAGGAACTGCGAATCGTAGTTCACCATCCGCTGGAGATCGGACACCCCGGCATAGGAGACGGCGCAGCGAAACAGCGCGCCGTCGCGCTGCGCCGCCCGGAGCGCGGCATAGCCGCCATAGGAGGCGCCGACCACGCACACCCGCTTGGGATCGACGACGCCGCGCTCGGCGAGCGCCTTCACTGCATCGTTGAGATCGTCCTGCATCGCCAGGCCCCACTGGCCGTCGCCCTTGCGGAGAAACTTCGTCCCCAGCCCGGACGAGCCGCGATAATTGGGCTGGATCACCGCATAGCCGCGATCGGCGAGGAACTGGGCGATGAAGTCCCAGCTCTCCTCGTCGCGCGCTTCGGGTCCGCCATGCGGCATCAGGATCAGCGGCAGATTCCTGGTGGTCAAACCGCGCGGGGTGGTGAGGATGGCGGGGATCTCGAGACCGTCGCGCGCCGTGTACTGGATCGTCATCACCGGATGCAGACGGCGCAGTCCCAGCGTCCTGTTGTTCATCGACAGCGCGGCCATCCCGTCGTCGGCCGCGGTGTAGATGAAATAGGCGCCCGGCGCGCTCGCATCGCCGACATGCGCGATCACCACCGAACGATCGGCACTGTAGCTGGTGATCTGCACGCGCGCGCCCTTCACCCGCTCGCTCAGCTTGCGCTGCAGCGCCGCCATGCCGGGATCGAACCATTCGGTGCGGGCCGCCTTCTCGGTCACCCCCACCCCCAGCAGCGTGGAGGTGCGGGCATCGATCACCGGGCCGTCGATATCGTAGCCGGCGACGCCGAACACCTTCTTGCCCCGCTGCATCGTCGTCAGGTCATATTCCCACAGCGCCGAGAAGCCGTCGTCGTCATCCTGCACGACCAGCGCCTTGCCGGGATCCGAAAGGAACAGCTTGGGCATCAGCAGGCCGTCGTTGATGCCCTTGGCGCGATCGATCACGCGGAAGCTGTCGCGCGCGCTCGGCCGGTAGAGCAGCCGGCGCTGGCGACCGTCCATCGAGGTGCCCACCCCCATGCGGACCGTGCCGCTGCCATCGGCATACCAGTCCATCACCCCTTCGCGACCTTCCATCACGGAACGGTGGCGGCCGTTGGTGACGTCGACCTCGTCGACCTTCGGCCAGAAGCCGGGTTGATCGGAGTAGATCGAGGTCTGGGCGGAGAGCAGCACCTTGGTCGAACCGTCACGCGGCATCCACAGCACGTCGTCGCCATTCTGGGCGGTTTCGCGGGTGTTGAGCAGCACCAGCTTGCCGGTCGCAGCCTCGACGCCGAGCACGCGGCTGATCGGCCACTTATCGCCCTGAACGTCCACCTCGCGCCGCACGCCGAGTACCAGCCAGGAATCGTTGACCCAGCGCCACCAGTTGATGTCGATGTCGCCGGCGCCGATGACCTGGCGGTTGCCGCCGTCGATATCCATCACCGCGAAATATTGCGCGCCGTTGATCGCCAGCTTGGCCGCCATGCGCTTGCCGTCGGGCGACAGCTCCGGGCGCTGCATCGCAGGCAGTTCGGCGAACACCGCGACATCGAGCTGCGCCGGCGCGGCGGTCTTGCCCGCCTCCGCCGTCGCCTGTTGCTGCGCGCCCGCCGGAATCGCCAGCCCGCACAGCATCGCCGCCGCCAGCAGCCGCCCCTTCTTCTGCATTCTCGCCCCCAGATACCTTCGACTCGCGGCCCCCGCCGCGACGACGTGCAACGTGCGACCGATTTGGGGCGCATGCAATGGCGATGGTTGCCGTCCTCCCCACCCCCGGCTATCCCCGATGCCCATGAAGCTCATCATTGGCAACAAGGCCTATTCGTCCTGGTCGCTCCGCGGCTGGCTCGCGTGCAAGCTCTCGGGGCTTCCTTTCGAGGAAGCGGTCGTGCCGCTGTATGATCAGGATTGGGACAGGCGCCGCCAGGGCGCTGAGTTCGCCCCTTCCTCGGGCAAAGTGCCGATCCTGTGGGACGGCGACGCCGTGGTGTGGGACAGCCTGGCGATCGTCGAATATCTCAACGACAAGACCGGCAACACCCTGTTCTGGCCGGAAGACCCCGCCGCGCGCGCGATGGCGCGATCGATGGCGGCGGAAATGCACTCGAGCTTCACCGCGCTGCGCAGCAAGCACAGCATGAACGTCCGCCAGGTCCATCCCGCCGCCCCGGTCGACGCCGATGTGCAGGCCGATCTCGCGCGGATCATGGAGCTCTGGGCCCAGGCCCGCGCCCGCTATGGCAGCGAGGAGCCGTTCCTGTTCGGCGCGTTCGGCGCGGCCGACCTCATGTTTGCGCCGGTGGTGACGCGGATCGTCACCTATTCGCTGCCCGTCCCCCGCTTCGCCCAGAGCTACATGCTCGCGGTGCTCCAGCATCCCTTTATGCAGGACTGGATCGCCGGGGCGCAGGAAGAGGAATGGGTGATCGAGAAATACGAACTGCCGGTGGTGTGAAGCCGTACCTTAGCCCTCCTTTCAGGGGAGGGGTTGGGGTG
>JAPJRE010000116.1 GCA_030824725.1 Sphingomonas sp. | reverse complement strand
CGACGGACACGCAGAAAGGGCGGCGCCGGGTCTACCGGCGCCGCCCTTTTCCGTTGTTGTACGGGGGCATCCCCTCAGCCGTCATCCCGGCCGAAGCCGGGATCCATTGTGGGCTCCGGTTGGGCTCTAGCTGGCGCCGAGAGGCGACTGGATCCCGGCTTTCGCCGGGATGACGCCCGCGGTGGTGGCGCCTTCTTCCCCCGACCCCTCCCGCAAGCGGGAGGGGAATCGGCCACCCTTACGCCACCTGGCCGTGGCAGTGCTTGTACTTCAGCCCCGAACCGCACGGGCACGGCGCGTTGCGGCTGACCACGCCCTCCCACTGCGACGGATCGGTGCCATGGTCGTCGCCCGCCGGCTGCGGGATGCCGAGCGGTGGCAGGCGGGTGGTGACCAGCCCGGCCGAGCCGCCGTCCCAATCGTTGGTGTTGTCCATGCCGGTCATCGGATCGATATGGGTGGTCAGGAACGCCGGCAGCTCGGGCAGTTCCGGCGGCGGCGCCATGCGGAACTGGGCGAAGGCCATGGTGCGCGTCACGTCCTCGCGGATCGTGTCGAGCATCCGCTGGAACATCGAAAACGCCTCGTGCTTGTATTCGTTGATCGGCGTCTTCTGCGCATAGGCGCGCAAGTGGACGACCTGGCGCAGCGCATCGAGCATCGCAAGATGCTCCTTCCAGTGATGGTCCAGGTTCTGGAGCAGGATCGACTTCTCGATCGAGGTCCAGGTCTCCGGCTCGAGATCCGACGCCTTCTCTGCGATCGCGGCGTCTGCGGCCGCGCGGATGCGCTCCTCCAGCATCTCCGGATCGATCGCTTCCTCGTCCTTCACCCATTCGTCGACCGGCAGGTCGAGGTTGAGCGTGTCGGCAAGCCGCTCCTTGAGGTCGGCGATGTTCCACTGCTCGGGATAGCTGTTCGGCGGGCAGGCCTCGCCGACGATCGCATTGACCGTCTCGTGGCGCATGTCCTCGACGACCTGGCCGACCGTGTCGGCATCCATGATGTCGGCGCGCTGCTCGTAGATCACCTTGCGCTGGTCGTTCATCACGTCGTCATACTCGACGACCTGCTTGCGCACGTCATAGTTGCGCGCTTCGACCTTGCGCTGCGCAGTCTCGATCGCCTTGCTCAGCCAGCGCGACGGCGGCATCGCCTCGCCATCCTCCAGGCTGGAGCGCATCATCCGCGAGAACAGCGTGTTCGAGCCGAAGATGCGCAGCAGATCGTCGTCGAGGCTGAGGTAGAAGCGGCTGAGGCCCGGATCGCCCTGGCGGCCCGAGCGGCCGCGGAGCTGGTTGTCGATGCGGCGGCTTTCGTGGCGCTCGGTGCCGAGCACGAACAGCCCGCCGGCGGCCTTCACCTGTTCCTTCTCGGCGGCGACTTCGGCCTTGATCCGCTCGATCGCGGCGTCGCGCTCGGGGCCCTCGGGCATGTCGCGCAGCTCGTCTGCGACGCGGAACTCGACATTGCCGCCCAGCTGGATGTCGGTGCCGCGGCCCGCCATGTTGGTCGAGACGGTGACCATGCCGAGGCGGCCCGCCTGCGCCACGATATGCGCCTCGCTCTCGTGGAAGCGCGCGTTGAGCACCTCGTGCTTCACGCCCTCACGATGGAGGAATTCGGACAGCAGTTCCGACTTCTCGATCGAGACGGTGCCGACCAGCACCGGCTGGCCGCGCTCGGCATGCTGCTTGATCGTCTTGGCGATTCCGGCGAACTTGTCCTCGGTCGACTTGTAGAACACGTCCTCCTCGTCGACGCGCTGCACCGGCAGGTTGGTCGGGATGGTGACGACGTTCATCTTGTAGATGTCATAGAACTCGGCCGCTTCGGTGGACGCGGTGCCGGTCATGCCGCCCAGCTTCGGGTACATGCGGAAATAGTTCTGGAAGGTGATCGAGGCGAGCGTCTGGTTCTCGGGCTCGATGTTGACGCCTTCCTTGGCTTCCACCGCCTGGTGCAGGCCGTCCGACCAGCGCCGGCCGTCCATCATGCGACCGGTGAACTCGTCGATGATGACGATCTTGCCGTCCTTGACGATGTAATCGGTGTCGCGCTTGAACATCACGTTCGCGCGCAGCGCCTGGTTCAGGTGGTGCACCACCTGGGTGTTCTCGAAGTCGTAGAGATTGGCGCCGACCAGCACGCCGGCATCCTCAAGCAGCCGCTCGACCGTCTCGGTGCCTTCCTCCGTCAGCACGATCGTGCGTTGCTTCTCGTCCTTCTCATAGGTCGATGCATCGAGCTTTTTCACCACCGCATCGACCTTCATGTAGAGCTCGGAGCGGTCGTCGGTCGGGCCGGAGATGATCAGCGGGGTGCGCGCCTCGTCGATCAGGATGGAGTCGACCTCGTCGACGATCGCGTAGTTGAACGGACGCTGCACCATGCTCGCGCGATCATATTTCATGTTGTCGCGCAGATAGTCGAAGCCGAACTCGTTGTTCGTGCCGTAGGTGATGTCCGCGGCATAGGCGTCGCGGCGCTGCTGGTCGGTCAGGTTGGGCACGATCACGCCGGTGGTGAGGCCGAGGAAGCCGTACACCTGCGCCATCCACTCCGCGTCGCGGCGGGCGAGATAGTCGTTGACGGTGATGACGTGGACGCCGTCGCCCGGCAACGCGTTGAGATAGGTGGCGAGCGTCGCCACCAGCGTCTTGCCCTCGCCGGTGCGCATCTCGGCGATCTCGCCGCGGTGGAGCACGATGCCGCCGATCATCTGCACGTCATAGTGGCGCTGGCCGATCACGCGCCGCGCGGCCTCGCGTACCGTGGCGAAGGCCTCGGGCAGCAGGTCGTCGAGCTTGGCGCCATTGGCCAGCTGCTCGCGGAACCGAATCGTCTGCTGGGCCAGCGTGTCGTCGTTCATCGCCTGGAGCGCGGGCTCGAAGCTGGCGATCTTCTGGACGATCGGGTTGAGCGACTTGACGTAGCGATCGTTGGACGAACCGAAAAGCGACTTGGCAATACCGCCGAACATGCGAATTCCTGACCTGTTTGGATGGGATGCGCGACGGCTGCCGGACGCGGCAGAGCCATCACGGGGCGCACCGCGCAGACGCGCGGCGACGAAAGGAAGAAGGCCCGGACGCGCGGGCCGGAAAGGCTATTCGCGCCGCTGCTCGAAGGCGAGGCGAAGCGCAGGCCGCGGCGTGGCGGCCAGATGGAACACCGGGATCGTGACGACCCGCACCAGCGCGGGAAGCGCCGCCGCAGCGGCGACGATATGGCGCGAGGGGGCAACCGCCGCCTGCGCCGCTTCGGCCACGCGCACCACCGCCACGCCCTGGATCGGACGCAGGCCACGCTCGCCCGACACGCTGGTCAGGCTCGCGAAGAGCGCAGTGAGGAGCAGCAGCAGTTCCAAGCGAAACCCTGTGATACACGGTGGTGATGTCGCAACCGACGGGCGGCAACGCACGACACATAGGGATCGACGCACGGTTCGTCTAATCAAAAGCTGCGCGTGCCGGTCCTCGTTCAGGGCAGATCTTTTCGTGATTTCCAGCTCACTGCGCTCCGAGGAAACCGCCCTTCCTTTCCTTTCGTGGCCAATGTTCGCCTTTGAAGGTCTCCGGAACGCCGTCACAAAGCTCGGGAGGCGCCGACGCAGTGGGGACTCGCACAACAGCCACCGAAGTTACATATCAACGGTCGAAACCGCCAAGATGACCGTGACTGTTCCACCCGTGGCCTTGCCGTCCGGTCCGATCGGCGCCGGCGGAAGCCTCTGTTCGCACGGGCCTTGCACGAAAGGTGCCGCTGCTCCACCGGTCTGCGCCTCGGCCGAGCACCTTATGATTGCACCCGACGATCCATAGGTGATCCTTTCGCGAATCAACGTGCGAGGCACGTACTTGCCTTTGCCATATCGCAGTTCGGGCATTGCACCGTTCACCAGTGTAACCGACTCCCGCACCAGCAGAATGCGCCCATGTGCATCGCCCAGCAGAGTTCGAATCTCTGTGGGGATAGCTGCTGCGGATGACCTGCACGTCGGCATATCGACGGGTGGATTGGCGAGATGAAACGTACATCCCACGAAGTCCCCAGCCGCGTTCAGCTCAATCTCCTCCCGCGCATAATTGTCGCGGGGCGGCGTCGTGTCGGCAGTCCTTGGCTCCGCCTTAGCAAGGTTCCAGGTGAACCCTCCTGCATAAGACCCCAAAACAGCCCCTCCACGTGCATCCAGCGCGGGGCTGAAGCGCCCGCGCCGAGCCATCAGGATGCAGGTCTGGCGATCCAGCAAGTCCGAACCCGAGGATGTTGTGATCGCGCAGCTCGCGACCTTGCCGTCAGGCGCGACCACGAGTTGGTAGGCGACACGCCCATGTTTGCCGTCGCGAAGAGCAGCTTGGGGGTAATCGTCGGCCGTTATCCAAGATTCCGGCGGGGTACGCGGGCGCGCGGGCGTTGCTATGCCTTCATTGCCTGCCGCCTGCGCCGCGAGCAGCGCCATCACCAAAAACATTGATCTTTGCCCCCCCATGCACGAAGCACGCGCCGCATTCTAACCGGAGGCTTCCCCTTGTCCACCAGCACCTCCCCGCTCGCGCTGCCCTTCCCCGCCCTGCCCGCGATCCCCGGCGTCAGCCTGCGCGTCGCGCGGGCGCGGTACAAGAACTGGGATCGCTGCGACCTCACCTTCGTCACGCTCGACGAAGGCACCAGCGTCGCGGGGGTGCTGACCAGCAGCAAATGCCCCTCGCCCGAGGTGGAATGGTGCCGCAAGGCACTGGTGCTCGGCAAGGCGCGCGCGCTGGTGGTGAATGCGGGCAATTCCAACGCCTTCACCGGCAATCGCGGCCGCGCGGCGGTGGAGGCGATCGCCGCCCGCACCGCCCAGCATCTCGGCTGCGATCCCTCCGACGTGTTCGTCTCCTCGACCGGCGTGATCGGCGTGCCGCTGCCGATCGACAAGGCCGAGGCCGGGCTGGATGCCGCCTACGCCGCCGCGCCGTGCAGCTGGGAAGATGCCGCCGCGACGATCATGACCACCGACACCTTCGCCAAGGGCGCGGTGACCACCGCGGTGGTCGACGGCCGCACGGTGACGCTGGCGGGGATCATCAAGGGCTCGGGCATGATCGCGCCGGACATGGCGACGATGCTCGGCTATGTCTTCACCGACGCCGCCGTCGATCCCGCCTTCCTCCAGCGGGCGCTGAGCGATGCGAACGGCACCAGCTTCTCGTGCATCACGGTGGATGGCGACACCTCGACCAGCGACACCGTCCTCGCCTTCGCCACCGGCAAAGCGGGGAATGCCCCGCTCACCAGCGACGAAAATGACGGCGCCGATGCCTTCCGCGCCGCGCTCGCCGATCTCTGCCGCCAGCTCGCCCTGCTCGTCGTGCGCGACGGCGAAGGCGCGCAGAAGCTGATCGCGATCACCGTCGAGGGCGCCGAGAGCGACCGCAGCGCGCACCGCATCGCGATGTCGATCGCCAATTCGCCGCTGGTTAAGACCGCGATCGCCGGCGAGGACGCCAATTGGGGCCGCGTGGTGATGGCGGTCGGCAAGGCCGGCGAGCCCGCCGAGCGCGACAGGCTCGCCATCCGCTTCGGCGCCACCCAGGTGGCGCGCGACGGACTGGCGGTGGAAGGCTATGACGAGGCGCCGGTCGCCGCGCATCTCAAGGGCCAGGAAGTGGAGATCGGCGTCGATCTAGGCCTGGGGGAAGGCCGCGCCACGGTTTGGACCTGCGACCTGACCCATGGCTATATCTCGATCAATGCCGATTATCGGAGCTGATGCGGTGCACCCCCATCACGACGCCGTCGCCGCGCTGATCCGGCAGGTCGCCGAAACGGTGGTGCTGCCGCGCTTCCGCAACCTCGCCGCGGATGAAGTGCTGGAAAAGACCCCCGGCGAACTGGTGACGATCGCCGATCGCGAAGCCGAGGAGCGGCTGAGCGAGGGGCTGGCGGCGATCGCGCCTGACGCCGTGATCGTCGGCGAGGAGGCCTGCGCGGCGGATCCGGCACTGATGGCGCGCGCCACCGCGGCCCGCGCCTGGATCATCGATCCGATCGACGGCACCGGCAATTTCGCTGCCGGCCAGTCCCCCTTCGGAATCATGATCGCGCTCGCAGAAGCAGAGGTCCTCCAGGCCGGCTGGATCTATGATCCCGTGTTGCAGCGGATGTGCCATGCCACGCTGGATGGCGGGGCATTTGTGAACGGGACACCCGTCCACGCACGGCGTAGCGACGGGGCGCGCGCGTTGGCGTCGGTATCGAAGGTCGGCCAGTCAGACGCCGAACACACTGATCGCGTGGCGCGTTTCGCGCAGGACTTCGAGCTATGGGCGATGCCGCGCTGCGCGGCGGAAAATTACCCGCGCCTGGCGCTGGGACAGAACGACGTCGCCGTGTTCCCGCGCACGCTGGTGTGGGACCACGCCCCCGGCGCGCTGTTCCTGCGCGAAGCCGGTGGCTACGCCGCACATTGGGACGGCAGCCCCTATCGGATCGACGGCAAGGGTGTGGGGCTGATCGCGGCCTCGACACCCGAACTGGGCCGCCGCGCTACCGAATTGCTGTTCGGCTGAAAAACGCTCCTCCCCTCCCGCGGATGGGAGGGGAGAACGCGTGACGCGATCAGATCTCGCGTTCGATCCACTGCTTGATCGCACTCTTCGGCAGCGCGCCGACCTGGGTGGCGGCCTGCTGGCCGTTCTTGAACAGGATCATCGTCGGGATGCCGCGCACGCCGTACTTGGTCGGTGCATCGGGATTGTCGTCGATGTTGATCTTCACGATCTGCACCTGGTCCGCCAGCTCCTCGGCGAGTTCTTCGAGCGCCGGGGCGATCATGCGGCACGGGCCGCACCATTCGGCCCAGAAATCGACGAGGACGGGCTTGTCCGCCTGCAGCACGTCGGTTTCAAAATTGGCGTCGGTCGTCGCCACAGTGGCCATGTCGGTATCTCCTGAACTTCGTGTTGGTCGGCTATCTATGGTCGCCGGGGCCATCGCTCAAGCGCAGAGCCCCAAGCTTTGCTCCTACCCCACGTAGCCGGGCTTGTGCGCGGCGAGAAGGGCCTCGGGCAATGCGTAGAGCACCGGACCAGCGGAATACAGCAAAGCCGCCTCCACGTCGCGCTCCGGGAAGATCACCCGCAGCGCCGCGACATAGGCCGCCATCTGGCGGAGGTGATAGGGCGGCACTTCGGCGAGCGACCCCGGCGCGCGGCGACCGGTCTTGAAGTCGACCACCCGAACCCGCCCGGGTGTCACCACCAGCCGATCGACGGTGCCCGAGACGACCACGCCGTCCGCCACGACCGCGGCGATCGGCGCCTCGCCCAACGCGTCGGGCCCGAACAGCTCGGCAAAGCGCGGATCCTCGGTGACCGCGAGTGCCGCATCGATCAGCGCGGTACGCTCGGCAGCATCGGCGAGTCCCCCCGCCCCCGCCAGCCAGCGATCGGCCGCCGACCGCCGCGCGTCCGGGGCGACGCCGGGCAAACGCTCGAACAGCGCGTGGAGCAGCCGCCCGCGCTCGGCAGCGGCGCGCAGCGCGGGACCGGGGGGCGGATCGGCCACCCGGTCGTCGCCTAGCGACGAAGGCGCCAGCGGCCGCGGCGGGCGGGCTTCCTCCGGGGCACGCGTGTGCAGCCAGCCGGGCAGCGCGGGCACGGGCGCGGCTGCGACGACCGCGGCTGGCGCCACAGGACGGATCGGCGCCTGCGGGACCACACCGTGGAACTCCCGCACGCCGGCTTCGTCCAGCGGCACGCCAAGCGCGTCGAGCGCGGCGGCGCTGGCGGCATACCAGCTCGCCTTGGGCGGCTCGCCCTTGGCCTGGGGGCCGAGCGCACCGGCGATTACCAGCCGCTCCTCTGCACGGGTCGCGGCGACGTAGAACAGCCGCCAATGCTCCTGCAGCTCGCGCGCATCCGCTTCGGCCAGCGCATCGGCCAGCGCCCCGTCGCGCTCGGCGCTGCGAGGGCGGAAGATCGGGAACTTGTCCTCCCCATCCGGCGCCCATTTGAGGAAGCTGCGCGGGCTGCGCGTCGGGTCCACCGTCGCGTCGGCCAGGATCACCAGCGGCGCCTGCAGGCCCTTGGAGCCGTGCGCGGTCATCACCCGCACCGCCGGCTGTGGCTGCGCGGCATCGCGGACGATCTCGACATCGCCGCGATCGAACCAGTCAAGGAACCGCTGGAGCGACGGCGTCGCCCGCGTCTCGAAGGTCAGCGCGGCGTTGAGCAGTTCCTCGATCGGGTCGCGCGCCTCCTCGCCCAGCCGCAGCAACAGCTTGCGCCGCCCCTGCATCGGCCCGGACAGGATCTCCTCCAGAAAACGATAGGGGGTGGCGAGATCGGCGCGGCGCAACAGATCATAAAGCGGCGCCAGCTTCTCCGCCGGCTGGCGTTCGCGCAGGTGCCGCCACAGCCCGCCGCGTTCGCGCACCGCCGCGGCCATCAGTTCTTCCTGGCTCCAGCCGATCAGCGGCGAGACCAACAGCGATGCCAGCGACAGATCGTCTTCGGGCTGGAGCGCGAAGCGGATCGCGGCGAGCAGGTCCTGCACCGCCAGCGGCGCGTTCAAGCGCAGCCGGTCGACCCCGGCCACCGGCACGCCCTCGGCATAGAGCCGGGCGACGATCAGCGAGGCCAGCTCGCCGCGCCGCTTGACCAGCACCATCACGTCGCCGGGGGCCAGCATCCGCCCTTTGCTGGCGAGCGGCAGCTTGCCTACCCAGGCCTTGATCTGCCGGGCGATCCGGGCAGCGAGCGCGCGGGTGGCGTCGCCGATCCACTCCTCTTCGTCCGCCTCGCTGCCGCCCTCGATCACCGGCGGCCACAGGGTCACCGTGCCGGGGCCCGGCACTTCGCTGGCATGCGGCTCGCTGTCGCTCATCGGCCCCATGCCGGGCTCGGGCAGCAGGCCCAGCGCGGTATCGACGAACTCCAGCACCGGGCGCGTCGAGCGGAAGCTGTGGGTGAGCGAGAGCGATTCCAGCTCCCGCACCTCGACTTCATAGTCCGCTCGGAAGTTGGCCAGCTGCTTGAACCGCTCGAACGCCGCCTGGAAGAAGATCGGGTCGGTGCCCTGGAAGCCGAAGATCGCCTGCTTGTAATCGCCCACCGTGAACAACGTGCGCAGCCGGTCGCCGCGCGCGCCTTCGCCCGCGAAGAACTCGTCGGCCATCGCCGAGACGATCGCCCATTGCCGCGGATTGGTGTCCTGCGCCTCGTCGATCAGGACATGCTCGGTCACCTGGTCGAGCTTGAAGCGCACCCATTCGCCCATGCCCTCCTGGCGGAGCAACGCGATGGTGCGGCCGATCAGATCGTCGAAGTCGACCGCGCCCAGCCGGCGCTTGGCGGCGGTATAGGCACGGGCATAGTCGCGCCCTGCCTCCAGCCCGCGTGCGAGCAGGTCGACATAGGCGGCGCGTACCCGCATTGCGAGCAACGCGCCGCAGCGGCCGTGCAGCCGCATCGCCGCCTCGGCATAGTCGGGCTCCTGCGGCGCCTGTCCCTTGGCGAAGCTGCGCGGATCGCCCTTGGCGGTGGCCCAGACGAGGTGGAGATCGCCCAGCGTCTCGGCCCGCTGCTCGGGGGATCGTGCCAGCCAAGCGGCGATGATGTCCGCGCGCTCCAGCCCGCGCGCCGTGCCCCAGGCCGCATTGGCAGCGGCGATAACGCGTAGCGTTCGCAAATCGAAAACAGCGTCATCACAGCTTGATGCGAGCGATTCTCGAATGTCACCCTGCGGTAAATCGAAGGCGCGGCGCAGCCAGGGCTGGATGCCGCTCGGCAGCGCCTCCAGCGCCTCGCCGGCCCGCGCACATTCCTGCAGAAAGCCTTCCGCACCGCCCTCGCCCAGCCGCAGGGAAAGCGCGCCGATCGCCTCGATCACGCCCTCGCGTCCCTCCCGCCGGGCATCGACCAGCATTTCGGCGAGCGTCTCGCGGGCGAGCACCGCCTCCTCGCGCGCTTCCAGCGGACGGAAGCCGGGCACCAGCCCCGCCTCGATCGGAAAGGCGGCGAGCAGCGACTGGCAGAAGCTGTGGATCGTCTGGATGCGGATGCCGCCGCCGGGGGCATCCAGCACCTTGGCGAACAGGGTCCGCGCGGCGGCCCGGCTCTCCGGGCCGATGCTCTCGCCCAGCGCGGCGAGATCGGCAGCCAGTTCCTCGTCCTTGGCGCGCACCCAATAGGCCAGCCGCCCGGTGATCCGCTCGGACATCTCGGCCGCGCCCGCCTTGGTGAAGGTGAGGCACAGGATCGCCGAGGGATCGGTACCCGCGAGCAGCAGCCGCCACACCCGCGCGGCAAGCACCTGCGTCTTGCCGGTGCCGGCGGAGGCCGACAGCCAAATATGCCGCGAGGGATCGCTGGCGCGCTTCTGGTTGCCCTTCAGCGGGTGGAGCTTGGCGGGGCTGCGGCTCATGGGCGGAGTTCCCCGGCATCATTCCTCCCCGGGCGAAGCTCGGGGAGGGGGACCGCGCCCGCAGGGCGTGGTGGAGG
>JAPJRE010000115.1 GCA_030824725.1 Sphingomonas sp. | reverse complement strand
AGGGAGGAGCGTATGACCAACATCACCAAGCGCGAGCTGCTGGCGGGTTCGCTGGCCGGCGCGCTCGCGCTGCAGGGCGGCGCGGCGAAGGCGGGCACCGGCGGCCAGACGTTGCCGGGCGCCGATACCGAGCCGGTCGCGGCGGCCGGGCCGTTCCAGCCCACCTCGGCCTCGCTCGCCACCTTCCGCACACCGGACTGGTTTCGCGACGCCAAGTTCGGGATCTGGGCGCATTGGGGTCCGCAGGCGGTCGCCGGCCAGGGCGACTGGTACGCCCGTTTCATGTACGTGCCCGGCCACCCCCATTACGATCACCACCTCAAGACCTACGGCCATCCCTCGGAAAAGGGCTACAAGGATCTCCTCCCGCTCTGGACCGCAGACAGGTTCGACCCAGAGGCGCTGGTGTCGCGATACGCAGCCGCCGGCGCAAAGTATATAGTATCCATGGGCGTCCACCACGACAATTTCGACCTCTGGAACTCGCGCCACCACCGCTGGAATGCCGTCAAGATCGGCCCCAAGCGCGACATCGTCGGGGCGCTGCGCGACGCCGCGCGCAAGCGGGGCCTGCGCTTCGGCGTGTCCGAGCATCTCGGCGCCAGCTACAATTGGTGGTACCCGAACCAGCTCTACGACCAGTTCTGGCCGAAGATGGGCGTGCCCTATGACGGCGCCGACCCGCGCTACGTGGATCTCTACCACGGCAACCGCGATGAGCCGTTCCTCAGCCGGCCCGAGACCTGGTACACCAAGAACCCCGACTATCAGCGTCACTGGTTCGCCCGCATCCGCGACCTGGTCGACCAGCACCAGCCCGACCTGCTCTATTCGGACGGCGGCGTGCCGTTCGGCGCGATCGGGCGGGCGATGGTCGCGCATCTCTACAACAGCAGCATCGCGCGCACCGGCCGGCAGGAAGCGGTGTACAACCACAAGGCGCTCGGCTCGGGCGAGTTCGACAAGCGCTGGGGCGTGCAGGATGTCGAGCGCGGCGTGCTGGAGGGCATCGATCCGCTGCCCTGGCAGACCGATACCTCGAACGGCGACTGGTTCTTCAGCGAGAACGATCGCTACAAGACGACCGACGAGGTGGTGACCATGCTGGCGGACATCGTCTCCAAGAACGGCAACATGCTGCTCAATGTCGTGCTGCGCGCCGATGGCAGCCTGCCGCCGCAATCCGACCAGTTGCTGACCGAGCTGGCGCCCTGGATGGCGGTCAACGGCCCGGCGATCCACGGCACCCGCCCCTGGCGCATCCATGGCGAAGGGCCGACCAAGCCCAAGGAAGGCGCGTTCCAGGAGCGCGCCGCCTATACGCCGCAGGACATCCGCTTCACGTGCCGGGGGGAGACGCTCTACGCGATCACCCTGGGCGAGCCCAAGGGGCCGGTGGCGATCACCGCGCTCGCCCGCGGCAATCCGAACGAGCGGCGCAAGGTGCGGCAGGTCCGGCTGCTCGGCCATCGCGGCGCGATCGACTTCCGCCAGACCGACCAGGCGCTGGTGATCACCCCGCCGGCCACCCTGCCGACGCGCCACGCCAGCGCCTTCGCGATCAGCTTTGGATGACAATTCGTTGGGAGATGCGCCGCGGCGCATCTCCCGGCAGCGGGCCGGCGCCGCCTTGAAATTCGCTCTTTCGCGAATTTCCAAAGGATCGATACATGCGTTTAGCCCGGCTGGTAGCCCAGCCGGTCGGAGATGCGCGCGCAGGCCGCGCGCAGCTTTTCCCGCACGGCTTCCAGGTCCAGCACCTGGGAGCCGTCGATCAGGGCGAGGAAGGGGATCGTCAGCGCCGCGACGATCCGCCGGTCGAAGCCGAAAACCGGGAAGCTGATGTCGGTGACGCCGAAGGTCACCGGGCTTTCACGACTGTCATGGCCGAGCCGCCGGACCGTGGCCAGCCGCTCGTCCAGCCAGGCGCGATCGACCGGGGCGCCCTGCTCCGCCTCGGCCGCCTGGATCAGCCGGTCGGCTAGATCGGGGTGGGAAAAGGCCAGCAGCACCTGCCCCGAACAGCTCCGCACCAGATCGATATGCGCGCCGACCTTCAGCGCGAAGCCCCGGCTCGCCGGCGATTCCTCGCGCGCGACGACCAGCCCGTGGCCACGGCTGGCGACGACCAGGTGGCAGGACTGCACGGTATCGCGCGCCAGCACCTGCATCTCGGGCATGGCGGCGCGGACCAGGTCCTGCGACGGCGTTGATCGCAGCGCGACGTCGAGCAGCTTGTAGGCAACGGCATAGCGATCGGTCACCTCCGAGCGGCGCAGATAGCCGAGCTGCTCCATCACCACGACGATGCGGAACAGCTCGCCCACCGATCGCCCGAGATCGGCGGCCATCTCGCTGACCAGCGCACCCTCAGGCCGGCCGGCGAGCAGTTCGATCACCTCGAACGCCTTTTCGATCGCGGGCGCCGAATAGGTCTTCTTCCCCCCGGTTCGCGCCATCATCCCTTCTCCTTCTACGCTCCTCCCCTCGCCCGAAAGCTGCCCCCGCGCAACGGGGCGCGCACGCCGCGCTCCATTCGCCGTCCCAGGCGCCGCGCCCGTCGCGCGCGCCTTGCCGCGGCCGGCGGCGGGGCGCAGCGTCGCAGCCCTCCCGCCGACGCGCGGTAAACCGCTGGAAACTTTCAATGAAGCGAACGTTAGCAACTAGGTACTTCTGGGAAATGGATTTGTCGCAATATGCCTGAAGGGGAACCCGTGGTGGCCGTAGCCCTTCTCACCGAACGCGACATCGAGCGTTACGGCAACAGTCTCAGCCGTTGCTATCGGATCGACGACAGCAGCGAGTTCGACGGCCTTCTCCGCCTGATCGACAAGGCCGACGCCGCGCATCTGGCGCACGCCGGGGAGACCCGCCTGCTGCGCTGACACGCTCCGGCGGCAGGGCGCATGCCAGCCGGCTGCCGAACGCTGTCCTCCTCGCCCTCGAGTCATGCACCATTGCCCGGGCGAAAAATACCGCGACATCACACTACATGCCGTTTCCGTCTGCCCCGCTTCTTGGTAAACGATTGCGCGAAGCTTGCGTGAAACACATTCCACAACATGCCGATTTCGGGTCCAATTCGTTAAACGAGGCACGAGCGTGCCCGAACCGTCTGGAAAGTTTTGGGGGATATATGGCAAGGAAGATCCTGGCGCTGCTGCCACTGCTGTTTGCGACGCCCGCCGTTGCGGCGACCTATGTCGGAACCGTCTCCGGCTTCGATTATCGTTCGATTCCCATCCCCACTGGGCCCGGCACCTACCAGCTGCGCTTCGCGTTCAGCAGCGCCGTGCCCTGGGATGTGACCATCTACTCCGAAGAACATTACGACATGTACGATGCGAAGACGCTTGAATATTTCGGCGGCAATGACAGCGCCTTGTTCGATACCCGCGAATATTACACACCCACCCGCTCGGGCACGCTGCAATGGACGATCGCGCGCCCCTATCGCCGCATTTCCAAGAACGTGCTCTCGACCGGGTATTTCAGCGGCGTCCAGGCCGATGTGAACTTCTACGGCGATCCGGACACGAGCGTGACCTACCAGTTCGACGTCACCGCAGTCCCCGAGCCTGCCGAGTGGATGCTGCTGATCGGCGGCTTCGGCCTGGCGGGGGCGGCCCTGCGCCGCCGCACCCGCGCCAGCGCACGTCCGGCACCGGCCGCCTGAGGCCCCGGCGTGCCGGGCGACACGAGGTCGTCCGGCACGCCGCGCGCCGCTTCACGCACGGGCCGGCGCGAGCTTCCAATAGGTCGCATAGCGCTCGTGCGCGATCCGGTGATAGGGGATCAGCCGCACCGGCGCGCCGTCCGCGGCGGCAAGCGTGAATTCCAGCGGCTTCGCGCCCGGACGGATCGATGCCGCCAGCGTGGCCGGATCGCCTGCCAGCACCGGCACCTGCACCGGCCCGTCATTGTAGCGGCCATATTCGCGCTCGTTGACGACGATGTCCGCGCCGGGCGCCAGCCCCTGGGCACCCAGCGCCCCCGCCAGCACCAGCGGGCCATAGGTGAACGCCACCACGTCCGGGGCTGCCGGCGCGCGCTCGAACCCGGCCTCCATCGCCAGCTGCAGCTCCACCACGTCGCCGTCGCGCCAGCTGCGCGCGAGTTCGATGCGGCTGCCCGGCGCCACCGAGCGTGCGGCGACTTGGCCGTTGACGCGCACCGTGGCGGTGCGGCTCCAGCGCGGATGGCGCAGGTTGAGCGTGAGGTCGGTCGGCTTGGCCAGCTTCCAGCGCAGCGTCGTGCGCGGCTCCTCGGGGAAGCGGGTTTCCTGCACCAGCTCGGCGCCCTTCTCGCGCCAGCGCAGCGTCGAGGGCAGGAACAGGTTCACGAACAGCGTGGCGTTGTCGTGGAAGTAGATCGAGTCCCGATACTTCACATGGTTTTCCATACCGGTGCCGGTGCAGCACCAGAAGCTGTGCTCGGGGGTGTGGTAGAGCTTCATGTACCCCGGCCGCGCGCCCTGGAAATAGGTCGCCATGCCGCTGTCCGGGTCCTGCGAGGCGAGGATGCCGTTGAACAGCGTCCGCTCGTAATAATCGGCATATTCGGGCTTGGGCTCGTGGAGGAACAGGCTGCGGGTGAGCTTGAGCATGTTGTGCTGGCAGCAGGTCTCCGATCCCTTGGCCGAGAACACATGCTTCTCGAAGTCCGCCATGGCGAAGAAATGCTCGTTGTCGCCGTGCCCGCCGGTGGCGAAGGAGCGCGTCTCCGCCACGGTCTTCCAGAAGAAGGCCGCGGCGTCGCGGTAGCTGGCATCGCCGGTCGTCTCGTAGACGCGGTGGAAGCCGACCACCTTGGGCACCTGGGTATTGGCGTGGAGCCCGTCGAGATGGTCGCGCGCCTTGGCCAGCGGGGTCAGCAGCGCCTTGTGCGAGAAGCGTTCGGACAGCGTGCGATAGTCCGCCTTGCCGGTCATCGCATAGAGATCGGCATAGATCTCGTTCATCCCGCCATGCTCGGTCTCCAGCATCGCCTCGAACTGCGCGTCGGAGAGCGGCCGGCACGCCACCACGCCCCAGTCGGCGAGCCGGAGCAGCGTCGCGCGGGCGGGGGCGCTGTCGGCGAGCAATGCGCCGTCGCGCAGCCCCGCATACACCTTGTGCAGCGTGTACCAGGGCACGCCGCTGATCTTCTCGCCCCGCAGATGCGCCGCGACCAGCGCCGCGCCGTCCGGAAAGGCGGTGACGAGGCCGCTCTTCGCCGCGTCCTGGCAGGCGCCCAGTTCGGTCGCGATATAGTCGATGCGCTGGCGGTACTCGGGCTTGGCGGTGGAGCGGAAGGCCAGCGCGCAGGCCGAGAGATAATGGCCGAGCGTATGCCCCTGACAATGGATGTCGGCCCAGAGCGGATCGGATTCCCAACCGCCATAGGCCGGCGCCTTGGGGCTGAGCCCGGCATTGACGCGGAACTGGTGGAGCAGCCGATCGGGCTCGAGCCGGAGCAGATAGGCCTCGGTCGCGCGCTGCGCGTGAAGGAACGGCCCCTCGCCCAGCGTCACGTCCGCCATGTCGAACGGCTGGAGCCTGGCCGGCGCCGCCAGCGCGGGGGCCACCTCTGCCGCCGCCGGAAGCGGCACGCCCAGCCCGCCGCCAAGCCCGCCGCCAAGCCCGCCGATCGCGACCGCGCCGCTGCCCGTACCGGCAAGAAACCCCCGCCGCGACGTTTCAATGGTCATGCGCGCACCCCTCTCCGTTCGTCCGATTTACTCCGGGTTATCAGACCCCTTCCCCCACGCCAACCCCGGCGCGCTTTCGCTGCACCGCGCAAAAAAGCGGCTTCCCAAAATCGCCCGCCTGCCCCAACCAAGCGCGCATGGTCGAAAAGATTCTGGGCATCCTTGCCACCTTCACCATCTGGGTCATCTCGAGCGGGGGCTATCTCGGCATCGCCGTGCTGATGGCGATCGAATCCGCGTGCATCCCGCTGCCGTCGGAGATCATCATGCCGTTCGCGGGCTATCTGGTCTCGACCGGCCGGTTCGATCTGTACCTGGCGGCGACCGCGGGTGCGATCGGCTGCAACCTCGGCTCGATCGTCGCCTATGAGGTGGGCAAGCATGGCGGCCGCCCGCTGGCGCTGCGCTGGGGCAAATATCTGCTGATCGGCCCGGGCGAGATCGACGCGGCGGACCGCTTCTTCGCCCGCTATGGCAGCATCGCGGTGCTGATCGGCCGGCTGCTGCCGGTGATCCGCTCGTTCATCGCCTTCCCGGCGGGCGTCGCGCGGATGAAGCTGGTGCCGTTCCATGTCTACACCTTTGTCGGCAGCTGGCCCTGGTGCTTCGGCCTCGCCTGGGTGGGCATGACCCTCGGCGAAAAGTGGGACAGCGATCCCCGCATGAAGGCGGCGTTCCACAGTGCCGACGCGCTGATCGGCGTCGTGCTGGTCGGGCTGGTGGCGTTCTACATCTGGCACCGCGTGCGGGGGATGAAGCAGCGCTGAGCGCTTCGTTTGCGCCACGCTTGCACAACTAGCGCCGATCCTCTAGATACAGCCCCCTAGCCGAAAGCGTGGGTGGATTGCACCGGTTCCTGGGAAGGACCGGGCAGCGGACCCATGCCCGAAGCGCCATTTTTCACACGAGGATAGCCCCAGTGGCGAAGACCAGCCCCGTCGAATTCGTGAAGCAGGTCCAGGCCGAGACCCGCAAGATCGCCTGGCCCACCCGCCGCGAGACCATCATGACCGGCGTGATGGTGATGATCATGACGACGCTGCTCGGCACCTTCTTCCTCGGCATCGATTCGTTGTTCGACCTGATCGTCAACGCCCTCCTCCGCCTCGCGCAGTAAGAGAAAGACCAACACCCATGTCGCGCTGGTACATCATCCACGCCTATTCCGGTTTCGAGGGCAAGGTCCGCGACCAGATCCTGGCCGACGCCACCCGCCTAGGCCTCGATCGCCTCGTCGAGTCCGTCGAAGTGCCGACCGAGACGGTCACCGAAGTGCGCCGCGGCAAGAAGATCCAGTCCGAGCGGAAGTTCTTCCCGGGCTATGTGCTCGCCAAGCTCGAGATGAACGACGACGTCTATCACCTGGTGAAGAACACGCCGAAGGTGACCGGCTTCCTCGGCAGCTCGGGCAAGCCCCAGCCGATCAGCGAGGCGGAAGCCGCGCGCATCCTCAACACCAAGGAAGAAGCGGCCACCGCGGCGCCCAAGGCCAAGCTGAAGGTCGATTTCGACATCGGCGACACGGTCAAGGTGATCAGCGGCAACTTCGCCACCTTCTCGGGCGTGGTCGAGGAGCTCGACTATGACAAGAACCGCGTGAAGGTCTCGATCTCGATCTTCGGCCGCGCGACCCCGCTGGAGCTGGGCTTCGAGGACGTCGAACGCGTCAAGTGATCCGCGCCTGCGGGCCTTGCCACCACGAACACGAAAAAGCCGGGGCCCAACCCCGGCTTTTTTGGTTGCGCGATCCGCCGCTCAGCGCGTCTCTTCGCGCCCCAGCCGAGTCACCTGCACCTCGCGCCGGACCACGAAGCCCAGCGACCGATAGAGCGCGATCGCACCCGCATTGCTGGCATAGGCGTGGAGAAACGGCACCTCGCCCCGTGCGCGGATGGCATCGGCAACGGCGGAGATCAACGCGCGGGCATAGCCGCGCCCACGCGCATCCGGGTGGGTGCACACGCCGCTGATCTCGGTGAACCCGTCCGGCTTCATCCGCTCGCCCGCCATCGCGAGCAGACGACCGTCCTGCTCGATCCCCAGGAAGGTCCCCAGCTGGTGGGTGCGGGCGAAGAACGGCCCCGGTTCGGTGAGGGTGGCAAGCGCCAGCATCGCCTCGGCATCGCCCTCGCCGAGTGGGCGGATGCACACCTCCGGCAGGGTGCCCGGCCGCGGATCCTTGCCCACCATCTGCACGCCGAGAGCCTGGGACACCACGCGCAGCCCCGGCACGGCCGGCGGCGCCTCGGCCTCCAGAAACGCGACATCCCCCTGCGCCGCGACGAGCGCGGCGAGCCCCGCCAGCGCGTCCGGCGTGGGCGCGTCGAGGGCGGCGAAGACGCCGACCTGCGGATCGTAGCGCCGCGCACCCCCCGCGACGATCGCAAAGCGGGCATGGCGCCCAAGGAGCGCCGACCGGGCCGGGAAATCGAGCGGATCGAAGCCAGTCATGCCGCGCATCCTACCGCGCGGGTGCCGCCCTCGAAATGGCGGCGACACAAAAAAGCCGGGGGAGCCCCCCCGGCTTTCCTTGAAACGAAGCGCGACGACTCAAATCACCGTCGGCTCGCGATAGGCGCTGCGTTCGCGCTCGATCTCGTCACGGGTATAGGCCGGCGCCTTGTCGTCGAACGCGGTCCAGCCCGACTGGCGATAGGCCGCGCCGCGCGTGCCGGCATCGACCCCGCGACGGTTGAGCACCGCCTCGGCTTCCGGCGCCAGCGAGTCCTCGACGCGCGCGCTCACCAGCGTGCCGCCGCGGCGGACGCCTTCGGAATAGACATGCGCGTCCTCCTCGCTCTCGCCGGCATTCTTGAGCGCACCGACGATGCCGCCGGTGGCAGCACCACCGACGCCGCCGATCGCCGCGCCCGCAGCGGTCGAGGCAAGCCAGCCCGCCGCCACGATCGGGCCGAGCCCCGGGATCGCCAGCAGGCCGAGGCCGGCGAGCAGGCCGCCGACGCCGCCCAGCGCCGCGCCGGTCGAGGCGCCGCGGCTGACGTCGCCATGCGCGTTGACGTCGCTCACGTCATGGTCGCCGTGCGTGTTGTTGGCGACGATGCTGAGGTCGCTGTGCGGCACGCCGAGCCGCTCGAGCTCGTTCACTGCGGCCTTGGCATCCGAATAATCGTCGAACAGACGGGTAATGGTCCGGCTCATCGCATTTCTCCTGCAGATTTCGTGGGGTTAGCGCGCGGTGACGTTGCCCTTGTAATCGAGCGTCACGGTCACCTTCTTGCCGTTCTTCATCGCCATGCCCTGCCAGGCGCCGTTCTCGGTGCCCTTCAGGCCGGTGACGTTGGTGTACCCGGCCTTGGCGAGCCGGCCCTTGGCCTGGTCTTCGGTGAAGGAGCTGCGGCCCTTGGCGGGGGCCGCGACATGGTGCGCCGTCCCGTCCTTCACCACCGGGTTGTGCGAGCCCGACTGGCCGCTGCTCTGCGCAGCCGCCCCCGTCGTCGCGAGGCCAAGCGCCGCGACGGCCATGATCATGCGTTTCATGCCCATTCCTCTCATATACTGACGTCCCACGCGCGCCGATCCCTCCCGGCGGCGTGGAGATTTGTTAAACCCCTGAAGGACTTGATTGGTTCATCGGGCTTGATCATGCCCCGCCGCTTGCCAGCGCCGCCGCGCCTCGCCACTGTTCGCGCCGAACCTCGGGGGACCCAATGCAGCACACCACCAAAGCCCAGACTCGCGCGCGCGTGGTGCTCGCCGCCGCCATCGCCGCCGCCGCCTTGTGGATCGGCATGGCGTTCGTGCCGGCGATCCTGTGGGCCGGCGTGCTGGCGATCGGGGTCGAGCCGCTGCGGGTGCGGCTGAGCGCGCGGATGCCCGGTCGCCCGACCATCGTGGCGGCGCTGCTCACCCTCGCCATCCTGCTGGTCGTGCTGGTCCCGCTGTCGATCGCGATCAGCCAGGCCGTAGTGGAGGCGCAGTCGGTCGCCGCCTGGATTTCGGATGCCCGCGCGCACGGCGTGCCGCTGCCCGACTGGGTCGCCCGCCTGCCCTGGGGGCGCGAGCAGGTCACCGCCTGGTGGAACCTCCACCTCGCCACGCCCGAGGCCGCCGCGGCCGAGTTCGGCCGGCTGGATCAGTCGCTGTGGCGCAGCCACTCGCAGGCCTTCACCCACAGCCTGATCCGCCGCGTGGTGGTGTTCGCCTTCACCCTGGTCATGCTGTTCTTCCTGCTGCGCGACCGCGACAATATCGTCCGCGAGCTCGAGCGCGGTGCGACCCGCGCGTTCGGCGACGCAGGCGACCGGCTGGGCCGCCAGATCTTCGCGGCGGTGCGCGGCGCGGTCGACGGGATGGTGCTGCTCGGGCTGGCGCAGGGCATCCTGATGGCGATCCTGTTCGCGATCGGCGGGGTACCGCACCCGATCCTGCTCGGGCTGTTCTCGGGCTTCGCCTCGATCATCCCCTTCGGCCTTGCGGTGGTGCTGGTGCTGGCGCTGCTGCTGCTGCTCGCCAAGGGGGCGGTGATGGCGGCGATCGTGGTCGGCGCGATCGGCTATGCGCTCAACTTCGTGATCGACCATTTCCTGCGCCCGAGCCTGATCGGCGGCACGACGCGCCTGCCCTTCGTCTGGGTGCTGGTCGGCATCCTCGGCGGCGTGGAGACGATCGGGCTGCTCGGGCTGTTCGTGGGGCCGGCCGTGATGGCCGCGCTGGTGCTGCTCTGGCGGGAGTGGGTGGCCGAGGGCGATATCGGCGGGGCCGAGGCGGGGCACACGGCGGAGCTGCGGCCGTGAGGTTCAGAAACTGAAGGCTGCGATGCGGTGCTAACGGCCTCCTGCAGGAGCAGCGAATGACTTAAAGTGGTGGATTGTGTTGAAAAACCCGCCCTTGAAGTCGCGTTGACGGTCTGATTCACTCCTG
>JAPJRE010000114.1 GCA_030824725.1 Sphingomonas sp. | reverse complement strand
CGCACATCCCCACCACGCCCCAGAACGCCCACGGTTCGTGCGCATAGGGAATGCCGTCGACGTTCATGCCGAGCAGACCGGTGAGGAAGGTCAGCGGCAGGAACACCATCGCGACGATGGCGATCACCAGCGAGCGCTGGTCGAGCAGTTCGCCGCGCAGGTCGGTGAGCGTTTCATGGGTCAGCGCGGCGCGTTCGCGGATGCTCTCCACCTCTTCGGCCATGCGCGCGGCGCGGTCGGCGGCGGCGGAGAGGTGCAGCCGGTCGTCCTCGCGCAGCCAGTCGCCGGACAGCCCCGCCAGCTTCTCGATCGCCGCACGCTGCGGATTGAGGAAGCGGCGATAGCCGATCGCCTGCACCCGTACCTTGTTGACCATCCGCCGCAACTCGAAGGCGCGGTGGCCGGATAGCTGCTCCTCGCAATCGTCGAGGGAATCGCCAAGCTCGGCAACGACCGGGTCGAGTTCCTCGGTGATCGCCTGGGCGAAGGCGGCGATCAGGTCGCCCGGGTCGAGGATCCTGTGCGATTCGACTTCCTCGCGCACCGATTGCAGCGCGTTCAGATGCTTGCGCGTCACCGAGAAGACGCAGCCGCCCATCGCATAGATGCGCACCGAGGCGAGCGGATCGGAGGCGGTCGTCGCCTCGGAAGAAAGCCCGCGCAGGTTGATCACCGCGCCGTCGCCCACCGCGTCGCAGCGGGGCCGGGTCTCGGTCGCGGTCAGCGAGTCGATGATATAGGGCGACAGCTTCGCCTCGCCGCCGAGCCAGAGCTGGGCACGCTCGTCATTGGTGGTCAGATGGATCCAGGTGAGGCCGCCATTCTGCCCGAGCGCCGCGCGCATCGTCGGCTGCTCGACCTTCCCGTCCTTCACCACATAGGCAAAGCCGCTCAACGCGCCATCTCCAGAAAGAGCGACAGGCCTTCGCCAGGATCGGCGGGGGGACGGGCGAGGATGCGTGCGGCATCGGCACGCGCGCGGTTGAGGATGGCGTCGGGCACGTCGCCACAATGGAAAAGCCGGTCGGCCTGCGCAAGCAGCCGGGCGTGACGCAGCGTGAGATCCTCGGGATCGGGCGAGGTCAGCCGCAGGGTGACGAGCTGGGCCTGGGGTGCGGCACCCTGGGCCAGCCAGCGATCGACATCGCCGTCGCTTGCGAGCAGGTCGAGCATGCCGCCCTCGCCGAGCGCATCGGCCAGCGCGCGCCGGCGGGCACCTGCATCGGGCCAGCGCGCCTTCATCGCCGCGCGGCTGCCGCCCAGCCCCTTGGCCAGCGCGCCGAGGCTCGTCGGCAGCAACGCCTCCAGCCGCTGGCGCAGCGCCGCGGCGAGCCCGGCGGAAACCCCGCCGGTGCCGATGGCGATCAGCACCGGATCGCGGTCGACGATTGCCGGCAAGGTGAAGTCGCACAGGTCGGGCCGGTCGACGCAATTGACCAGCACCCCGCGCGCCTTGAGCCGGGCGACCACGTCCTCGGGTTCGTCCAGCGCGACGATGGCGAGCGCGGCGGCATCGCCCTCGCCCACCACCTGCGCGCCGGCGCGGTCGAGCAGGCGGCGCTTGGCGTCCGCCGGCTCGCCCTCGCCGACCAGAATCACCGGCCGCCCCGCCAGCTTCACGAACAGGGGCAGCGCGGCGAGCGTCACTTCAGCCAGTCCGGCACCTGCTCGGCGGCCATGATCTCCTCGGCGGAGATGCGGCCGGCGACGATGGCGTAGCGATCACCCGAGACCAGCACCTCGGGTACCAGCGGGCGGCTGTTATAGGTGCTGGCCATGGTCGCGCCGTATGCACCGGCGGTCTCCAGCACCGCGAGGTCGCCGGCCTTCACGGCGTCGATCTCGCGCGCCTTGACGAACACGTCGGTGCTTTCGCACACCGGGCCCGCGACATTGGCGACGAAGCGCTCCCCGCACGGCTTCACTGCCGCGAAGCCGTGATAGGCATCGTACAGCGCCACGCGGGCGAGGTCGTTCATCGCGGCGTCGACCACCACCCACGGGTGGACCTGCCCCGGCTTCACCCACAGCACTTCGGTGACCAGCACGCCCGCACTGCCGGCAATGGTGCGGCCGGGTTCGAACATCAGCTCGACGTCCCAGTCCTTCGTCACCCGCGCGACCATCTCGGCATAGGCCTCCGGCGTCGGCGGCACCTCGCCCGGGCGATAGGCGACACCCAGCCCGCCGCCGAGATCGACATGGGTGATGGTATGGCCGTTCGCGCGCAGCTCGGCGAGCAGCCGGCCGACGCGCTCGAACGCGGCCTCCAGCGGCGCGAGGCCGAGCAGCTGGCTGCCGATATGCACCGCGATGCCGTGCAGATCGAGGCCCGGCAGCTTGCCGAGCCGATCGAAGATTTCGGGCGCCTCGCCGATCGGCAGCCCGAACTTGTTCTCGGCCTTGCCGGTCGAGATCTTTTCGTGGGTGCCGGCATCGACGTCCGGATTGACGCGCAGCGCCGCCCGCGCGGTGATGCCGCGCTCGGCCGCCAGCGCCGCCAGCACTTCGCCTTCCTCGACCAGCTCGAGGTTGAACTGGCCGATCCCGGCCTCCAGCCCCTTCACCAGTTCGCGGCGGGTCTTGCCGACGCCCGAGAAGACGATGTCCTTGGGCGCTACGCCCGCGGCCAGCGCGCGCGCCATCTCACCGCCCGAGACGACGTCGGCGCCGAAGCCCTCATTCGCCAGCAGCTTGAGCACGGCGAGATTGGGGTTGGCCTTGATCGCGAAGGCGAGGTGGATGCGCCCCAGCGGCTTCAGCGCGTCGCGGAAGGCGCGCGCATTGGCCTGGAAGCGCTCGGTGGAATAGACATAGACGGGCGTACCCACCTCGTCGGCGATGCGCGCGAGGGGCAGCGATTCGACGTGCAGTTCGCCGTCGATCATCGAAAAATCGGTCATGGGCCTCTGGGTGCGGCGTGAGAGAGCAAGATGCCCTGGGGCCGCCAAAATCAGTTGGGTGGCAGGTCGAACTCGTCGCTCCGCCGCGCTTCGGACGCCTGGATCAGGTCGTCGCTGCGCGAAGGGCGAGTCTGCGCGGTGGGTTTGAGAAGATCGGGAGGCGTGGGCGTCGCCGCGGCGCCGTACGGCGCCACCGGCAACGAGGCCCCCGGCGGCGGGGCCAGGGCCTCGCGCACGCCGCAACCGCTCAGCACCAGGCCCAGGGCCGGTACGGTGAGCAGCAGTCGCTTCCTCATGCTTCCTCCTCACGGCCCTTGCGCGCCGCCGCTATCGCCGCGCGAACGCGCGACGGTGCCGTGCCGCCGAAGCTGGTCCGGCTGTTCACCGATGCGTCGACGCTGAGAACGCCGTACACACGTTCGTCGATCCGTGCATCGATTTCCTGGAGCGCGTCGATCGACAGCTGGTCGAGGCGGATGCCGTCGGCTTCGGCCTTCGCCACCGCGCGACCGGTGATGTGGTGCGCCTCGCGGAACGGGATGCCGCCTTCGCGCACCAGCCAGTCGGCAAGGTCGGTCGCGGTCGAGAAGCCGGCTTCCGCCGCCGCGCGCATCCGCTCCAGCCGGAAGGTCGCGCTCTCGACCATGCCGGTCATCGCCGCGATGCTGAGGCCGAGCAGGTCGTGCGCCTCGAACACCGGCGGCTTGTCGTCCTGCATGTCCTTCGAATAGGCGAGCGGCAGCCCCTTCATCGTCATCATCAGGCTGAACAGCGCGCCGCTGATCCGCCCCGCATGCCCGCGAACCAGCTCGGCCGCGTCGGGGTTGCGCTTCTGCGGCATGATCGAGCTGCCGGTCGACCATTGATCGGACAATGCCACGAAGCCGAAGGGCTGGCTCGCCCAGATCACGAATTCCTCGGCCAGGCGGCTGAGGTGCAGGCTGCACTGTGCGGCGGCCGTGAGGTAGTCGAGCGCGAAGTCGCGGTCCGACACCGAATCGAGCGAATTGCGCGTCGGCCCGTCAAAGCCCAGCGCATGTGCCGTCGCTTCGCGATCGAGGTTGAAGCCGGTGCCGGCCAGCGCTGCCGAGCCCAGCGGACAGAGGTTCATGCGGGCGCGGGCGTCCTTGAGCCGGGAGCGATCGCGCGCGAACATCTCGAAATAGGCCATCAGATGGTGGCCCAGCGTCACCGGCTGCGCGACCTGGAGATGCGTAAAGCCCGGCATCACGCTGTCGGCATGCTGCTCGGCACGCGCCAGCAGCGCGTCCTGCAGCGCGCCCAGCGCCGCATCGGCCTGGTCGATCGCGTCGCGCACCCAGAGGCGGAAGTCGGTCGCGACCTGGTCGTTGCGCGAGCGCGCGGTGTGGAGACGGCCCGCGACCGGGCCGATCGTCGCAGCCAGCCGGCTTTCGGAGAGCATGTGGATGTCTTCGAGCGCCAGATCCTCGGGCACGCCGTTGGCGGCGAAGTCCTCGGCGACCTGATCGAGTCCCGCGCTGATCGTGGCGGCATCGTCGGCGCCGACGATCCCCTGCCGGCCCAGCATCGCGACATGCGCCTTGGAGCCGCGCAGATCCTGCTGCCACATCCGCTTGTCGAAGGGGATGGAGGCGTTTATCTCGCGCATCACCGCGGACGGGCCTTCGGCGAAGCGCCCTCCCCACATGGAATTGGAGCTGTCCTTGCGCTCGGTGATCGGTCTTCTCCTTCTGGGCGCCCTCGCAGTTGCGGGGTGCGATAAGCAATCGCAGCCGTCACAGCAAGCGAACGTAACGGCACCCGCCAATGCAAGCGTGCCCGCACCGGGCAGCGCCGTCGACCGCAGCCACAAGGGCGAGGCGGCGCCGACGATTCCGTTCACCGATGCCGCGGGCAAGAAGACGACGCTGGCCGCCTTCAAGGGCAAGCCGGTGCTGCTCAACCTGTGGGCGACCTGGTGCGTGCCGTGCATCAAGGAGATGCCGACGCTGGATGCGCTGGCGGGCAAGGCCGGCGATACGCTCGTGGTGCTGCCGCTCAGCCAGGACCTCAAGGGAATGGAGGTCGTCGGCCCCTTCTTCCAGAAGAATGGGTACCAGCACCTGAAGCCCTATCTGGATACCGACACCGCGTTCAGCGTGCAGCTCGGCATCAACCTGCCGACCACGATCCTGTATGATTCGGCCGGCAAGGAAGTGTGGCGCGTCTCCGGCGAGTATGACTGGGCCGGCGACGCCGCCGCGAAGCTGATCGCCGAGGCGAAGTAAGGCGGTCACCCTCACCCTTCCGCCGCTTCGCGGCTCCCTCCCCCTCCCAACGGGAGAGGGAGGGGACCCGCCGCCGCAGGCGGTGGGGAGGGTGAGGATGGCAGCCTACCCGATCCCCGCCAGCACCGCGCGCAGCCAGGCTTCGGTTTGGTCGGGATGCGTCAGCGGCAGCATGTGGCCTCCATCGACCAGCGTCAGCTTGCCCCCGGCGATCTCCCCCGCCGTCCGCTCACCGTGCAGCGTGGGATCGAGCACGTTGTCCTGCTTCCCAAAGAGGATCGACACCGGCACCCGGATCTCGCCATAGCGCGCAACCAAAGGCGGCACCGCCCGCTCGGCCATGCGGATCTCGAAGCTGCCCATCTCATACGCCGCCGAGCGTGCCGCCAAGGCCCCACCGCCGGCCGTGGCGAAATCGGCCGGCACCGGATCGGGCGCAAACACCGCCTCGGCGCCGCGCTTGCCGAAGGCCACCGCCATCGGCACCGCGAACGTCCAGGCGATCGGCGCACGCAGCACCGGCGGCACCAGCATGCCGCGGAACATGCTCGGCGGCGCGTCGACCATCTGGGTCAGCGGTGCGATCAGCGCCAGCGCGCCGGGCACCTCGGGCCGTTCGGTGGCAAGCGCCAGCGACACCGCGCCGCCCATCGAATGGCCGACGACCAGCGGCTTCTCCAGCCCGAGCTTCTCGATCAGTTGCGCGATCATCCGCCCCTGCCGGACGAGATCGGGCCGCGGGCCGGTGAGCCGCGAATGGCCCCAGCCCGGCCGATCGACCAGGATCACGCGGTGGTCCTTGGCCAGCCGGCCGGCCAGCGAATGGCTGAAGTTGCGCAACTGCGCCATTACGCCGTGGATCATTACGATCGCCGGCCCGGCGGCGTCCTTCGGCCCAAGCTCGACGATGTGCATGCGCGCACCATCGACATCGACGAAGCGCCCGTCGGCCGGCACCATCTCCTCGGCCTTGCGGCTCGCCGGCCAGTCCCAGCACGCCCACGCCCGCCAGCCCGAACGGTATCAGCATCGATCGTGTCTTCCCCATGTGCCCATCCCCGCGTTTCGGCGATGCTAGCAGCTATCGCGCCGGCCGCGCAGAAAGTTCCGCCACTCTAACGGTGAGGGCGCGCGATCATTCGGCGACCGGCGCCTCGCCCTCCTCGCGTTCCTGCGCCTGCCGGGCCCACATCTCGGCGTAGATCCCGCCTTCGCGCAGCAGCTCGGCATGGGTGCCCTGCTCGACCACGCGGCCTGCCTCCAGCACGATGATCCGGTCGGCATGGACCACGGTCGACAGCCGATGGGCGATGACGATGGTGGTGCGGCCCTGCTCGATCGATTCGAGCGTCGCCTGGATGTCCGCCTCGGTGCGGCTGTCGAGCGCGCTGGTCGCCTCGTCGAGGATCAGGATCGGCGGATTCTTCACCAGCGTGCGGGCGATCGCGACGCGCTGCTTCTCGCCGCCGGAGAGCTTGAGGCCGCGTTCGCCCACCCGCGTGTCGAGCCCGTCGGGCAGCGCCTGGATGAAGCCCGCGATCGAGGCGCCGCGCACCGCCTCGGCGATCTGCTCGGGCGTCGCGCCCTCGCGGCCATAGGCGATGTTGTAGCCGATCGTCTCGTTGAACAGTACCGTGTCCTGCGGCACGATGCCGATCGCGGCACGCAGGCTGGTCTGGGTGACCTCGCGGATGTCCTGGCCATCGATGGTGATGCGGCCGCCGGTGACGTCGTAGAAGCGGTACATCAGCCGCGCGAGCGTCGACTTGCCCGCGCCCGAGGGACCGACTACCGCGACGGTCGCGCCCGCCGGGATGTCGAGGTCGATCCCCTTCAGGATCTGGCGATCGGCGTCATAGCCGAACTGCACGCCCTCGAACCGCACATGCCCCTGCTGGACGGCGAGCGGCTGCGCATCGGCGGCGTCCTTCACCTCGGCGCCGGTATCGAGCAGGTCGAACATCGCGCCCATGTCGATCACGCCCTGGCGGATCGTGCGATAGACCCAGCCGAGCATGTCGAGCGGGCGGAACAGCTGGCTGAGCAGCGTCGACACCAGCACCACGTCGCCCGGCGTGAAGCGGCCGGTGGACCAGCCGAACACCACCAGCGCCATGCCGGCCGCGAGCATCAGGTTGGTGATCACCGCCTGGCCGATATTGAGCCAGGCGAGCGAATTCTCGCTGGTGACGGCGGCGTTCATGTACGCGGTCATCGCCTTGTCGTAGCGCGCGCTCTCGCGGGCTTCGGCGTTGAAATACTTCACCGTCTCGAAGTTGAGCAGCGAATCGACCGCATGCGCGACCGCGCCCGTGTCGAGGTCGTTCATCTGCTCGCGCAACTTGGACCGCCAGTCGGTCACCCAGCGGGTGAAGGCGATATAGACCACCACCATCGCCAGCGTGCCGGCGACCAGCCACCAGCCGAAGCGCGTGCCGAAGATGCCGAGCACCATGCCGAGCTCGAGGATCGTCGGCGCGATGTTGAACAGCAGGAAGTAGAGCATCGTGTCGATGCTCTTGGTGCCGCGCTCGACCACCTTGGTCACCGCACCGGTACGGCGGTTGAGGTGAAAGCGCAGGCTCAGCTGGTGGAGGTGGCGGAACACGTCCGAGGCGAGCCGGCGGGTCGCGTCCTGCCCCACCCGCTCGAACACCGCGTTGCGGAGGTTGTCGAACAGCACCGTACCCAGCCGCGCGGCAGCATAGCCGGTAACGAGGGCCACGATCAGCCACACCGCATCGCGCGGGCCCGAGGCCATCCGGTCGATCGCGCCCTGCAGCGCGAAGGGGGCGCCGTACACCTGCACCAGCTTCGAGCAGAGCACGAGCAGCAGCGCGAGCACGATCCGCACCCGCAGCCCCGGCGCATGACGCGGCCATAGGTACGGCAGGAAGCGCTTCATCGTGCCGAACATGGGCCGGTCGAGCTTGGAGGACGAGGTTTCGGGAGGCATCCGCCCTAATCTGGGACGCAAGGCCACGCGACGCAACCACGGGAACAGCCCGGAGGTCCGTCCGTTGATTGCGGCAGGAGGTCATCTGCCATGGACCAACTGCTCTACGTGCTGGCGATCATGGGCTGCAGCGACGATGCGCAGGCCTGCCGCCAGGTCCGACTGGAACCCGCCCGCTATACGTCGCAGGTCGCCTGCCAGGAAGCCATGGAGGCAGCGCTTCGTCGCGCCACCGATGTCGACTATCCCGTCGTGCAGGCTGCCTGCCAGCGGCAGAGCGAGCAGATGGTGGCGCGCGAGGCGCAGCGGCCGGTGACGGGGGGCTGACGCCCCAACCCGGAACCGTCATCCCGGCGAAAGCCGGGATCCATTGGGGTCTCCGGCACGGCTCTTGCGGAAGCGTAGAGGCGACTGGATTCCGGCTTTCGCCGGAATGACGGCTGGGAAGGGCTGGTAGCGCTTACTCGTGCGAGCGCCCGAAGTCCGGCCGCGCGTCGTCCTGCCCCTGGTCGATGATCGAGCGACGGATCGCGCGGGTGCGACTGAACAGTTCGAACAGCTCGTCGCCCTTGCCCCAACGGATCGCACGCTGCAGCGCGGTCAGGTCCTCGGTGAAGCGCTGGAGCATGTCGAGCACGGCCTCGCGGTTGCTGAGGAACACGTCGCGCCACATCGTGGGATCGGACGCGGCGATGCGGGTGAAGTCGCGGAAACCGCCTGCCGAATATTTGATCACTTCGGACTGGGTGACTTCCTCGAGGTCCGAGGCGGTGCCGACGATCGTATAGGCAATGAGGTGCGGCAGATGGCTGGTCACCGCGAGCACCCGGTCATGGTGCCCCGGCTCCATCGTCTCGACCATCGCGCCCAGCCGCCGCCAGAACTCGCTCACCCGCTCCACCGCGAGCGGATCGCTGCCCTCGGGGGGCGTGACGATACACCAGCGATGGTGGAACAGCGAGGCGAAGCCGGCGGTCGGGCCGCTATTCTCGGTGCCCGCCACCGGATGCGCCGGGATGAAGGTGGCGTCGGGCAGCGCCGCGCGCACCGCCTCGATCACGCTGAGCTTGGACGAACCGACATCGCTGACGATCGCCTCGGCCGGCAGGTCGGCGGCGAGCTCGGCCGCGACCGGACCCATCGCGCCCACCGGTACGCAGAGGATCACCAGGTCGGCATCGATCACCGCGGTGCCGGCGCTGTCCGCCACGTCGTCGCACAGCTCGATCGCCACCGCCGTCTCGCGCACCGCCGGATCGGCATCATAGCCCGTCACCCGCACGCTCGGCATGTGCTGGCGGATGCCGCGGGCGATCGACGAGCCGATAAGCCCGAGGCCGAGGATGGTGACGCGCGCGAAGGGCAGCATCAGGCGCCGAGCAAGCGGCGCAGCGAGGCCGCCACGCCCTTGATCTCTTCCTCGGTGCCGATGGTGATGCGCAGCCCGTGCGGCAGACCCTGGCCGGGCAGCCAGCGGACGATATAGCCGTCTTCCATCAGGTGCTTGTACGCCGCCTCGGCGTTCACCGCGCCTTCGAACAGCACGAGCTGGAAGTTCGCCTTGGACGGCACCGCGCGGACGCCCTTGTTGCCCATGCTGGTGATCTGCTCGGCGAACCAGGCGCGCCACTCGGCGTTATGCGCGCGGCTGTGCTCGACGAAATCCTTGTCGCCCAGCGCGGCGATCGCCGCCCGGCCGGCACCGATGCTGAACGCGAAGGGCGCGCGGATGCGGTGCATCGCGGCGATGATGTCCGGGTGCGCATAGCCCCAGCCGACCCGCTCGGAAGCCAGGCCGAAGATCTTGGAGAAGGTGCGCGTCACCAGCACGTTGGGCTGGGTGCGGGCGAGCTCGAGGCCGCCGTCATCGTCCTCGGGGTCGAGATATTCGGTGTACGCTTGGTCAAGCACCAACAGCACGCTCTTGGGGAGCGCGGCGTGCAGGCGGGCGATCTCCTCGCGCGCCGTGTAGGTGCCGGTCGGATTGTTCGGGTTGGCGAGGAAGACGATCCGGGTCTTGTCGGTCACGCAGGCGAGGATTGCGTCGACATCGGTCGCATAGTCGCGATCGGGCGCCACCACCGGCGTCGCCCCGACCCGCCTAGCGGCGATGTCGTACACCGCGAAGCCGTAGCGGACATAGATGATCTCGTCGCCCACCCCGGCGAACGCGCCCGCCGCGAGATGGAGCACCTCGTCCGAGCCGGTGCCGTAGACGATCCGCTCGGGCTCCACCCCGTAATGCGAACCCAGCGCCTCGCGCAGCGCGACCGCGCCGGCATCGGGATAGCGCTCCAGCTCGGTCGCGGCGGCGGCATAGGCATCGCGCGCGGCCTGGGGCGTGCCGAACGGATTCTCGTTCGACGAGAGCTTGGCGGCGGGCTTGCCCGAATCGGTGGTGGCGCGGCCCGGGACATAGGGGGCGATGGCCATCACCCAGGGCTTGGGGACGGGTGCGTTCATGGG
>JAPJRE010000113.1 GCA_030824725.1 Sphingomonas sp. | reverse complement strand
CCCCGCACCGAACCGCCCGGCCGGGCGCAGCGCAAGCCCGATCGGCGGGGCCATGCCGTTGAAGCCGTCCCCGAAGCGCAGGCGCGGGCGTCCGGAAATGCCGGTCTCGATCACGAAATCGCGATCGAACGCGCTGCTTTCGAGCAAGTCGCCGCGCGCGGCCCAGGCGGCATAATCGTCGCGGAGCGCAATCGCCGGCAGGCAGTCGCCCGGCTCCACCCAGGACAGCGCCGCAGCGGGCCCCGGCGGCAGGGCCGTGCCGTCGGTGCGCGGCGGAACGCGCGCGGGGGTGGCGCGGTCGAGCTCGGGCTCCCAAGCCCGCCCGGCTTCGGCCGAGGGCGGATCGAGCCGCGGCCGCAGCGCCTCGCTGGCGGCAGGCAGCAGCCCCAATGCGGGCACCGGCGGCAGCGACATGCCGTGATCGCTGAGCATCACATTGCCGCATGCCAGCGCATAGGGGTGATCGGGATCGGGCGCGGGCAGGTCCGCGCGATGGGGCGAGACGACGAGATCGAAGGGGAGCATGTCGCGCGCGTCCCATTCGAGCGTGAGCAGTGCCTTGCCCGGATCGAGCGGATCGGCCGCGTCGGTCACCCGCGTCAGGCGCACGACGTGGCGATGGGCGGGATCGGCATTGGCCGCCGCGCCGGTAGTGGGCGAGCGGACCTCGGCCAGGCTCAGCAGGTCGCCCGCCGCCAGTCGTCCGTCGCCGCCCGGCCAGATCACCGTCGCGGCCGTCGCGCCCTTGGGCAGGATGCACTGGGCGTCCCCCCAGTCGTGGAACAGGATGCGCGAACGCCAGGCCCACAAGGCCAGCGGCGCCGCGGTCTCGAAGACGATCGGCGCGGACCGGCCTGCGACCGCGGCATAGTCGCTCGCCGGAAGGATGCTGCGCGCCGCCGCGTCGCGCAACAGCAGCGGCGTGCCAGCGGGCAGAACCCAGCCGTCCGGCACGATCCCGGCGCCATCGAAGCCGAACGCGGCAAAAGCCCGTGCGCTGGCCCCCTCCCCCGCGCGATAGTCGACGAGGCGCGCGAGACGGGTGACCGAGGCGCGCGCGCGCGCCGTCGTCAGAAAGGCTTCGGTGCCGACCCAGTCGAGCCGATAGCTTTGCTGGTCGGCGCGATAGGCGAGGATTTCGGCGATGGTGGTGGCGAGATCGGGCGCCTCCTCGCCGGCGAAACCGGGTACCAGCGCGCGGAGCCGGTCGAGCACCAGCGCGCGGAAACCGGGATAGTCGCGGGTGCGATAGTCGAACTCGACCTCGTCCGGAGGTGCCTCCGGAGGTGTCTCGCAGACCTCGGCGCAGTCGGCGCTCGTCTCACAGCCGACCTTGAACGAGAAGCGCACCTCGGCGAGGCGCGGGTCGATGAACGGCGGCGGCCCATCGGTGTTCGCGCCAGCCTTGAGCCGCAGCACATAGGGCGAGAAATCGGTCGGCTGGTTGCCGTCGACGGTGATCGTCCAGCCGGTCACCTCGGGACCGGCGGGCGGGACCGTGGCGAGGGTGAACTTGGGCGGCGCCGGGAAGCGGACCCCGCCCGCGATCTCCACCATCGCCTCGGTCAGCACCGCCACGGCGCGCGGCAACGGGCGCACCAGCACGACATCGATGACCACCGGATCGGCAATAGCGGCGCCGACATGCACCTCGATCCAGTCGATCCCGCTGACGTCCGGTGGCGGCAGCGGTGGCGTCGTGCGGCGCCATGCATCGCGGCGGTGCTCGGCGCAGCAGACATAGCGATCGACGCTCATCGACCCCGCCCCACGCTGACCGAGAGGCTGTCATCGGCAAGGCTGGTGCGGACGCGATAGGCGACGTCGACGTCGAGCCGCGCCGTCGCCTCGTCGAACGCGACGTCGAGCGTGTCGAGCTCGACCAGATGGCCCAGCGACTGGCCGATCGTCGCGTGCAGCGTCGCCTGAAGCGCGATGCCGACCGCGCCGTTGCCCGCCTCGAACACCATCTGGCGGACCGGGCTGCCATAATCGGGACGCATCACGCGTTCGCCGATCGCGGTCATGATCAGCAGTTCCAGCATCTGCTTCACATGCGCGTCGCTGCCTTCCTCGACCGTGGCGGTGCGGCCGGTCGGCGCGATTCCGAACGCAAAGGCGGGGCGGCTCATGTCGCGATCACCCGCGTCTGCGCGCCGGCGATGATGGGCGGGCCGCCGGGGATCTGATCGGCCGAGATGCACAGCGAGACACCGGTGGCGAGTAACAGCGGCTGGCCACCGGCGAGCACCCGCGTCGAATGGACCAGCCACTGGGTGGTGACGCAGGGCTGCGGCTTGCCGCTAATGTTGAGCGCGCAGCCCGCGACGAGACCCTGGTCGGTCACCACTGCCGCGGGCATGCCGCTCACCTGCACGCGGGGGCTGGCGGCGATGATCGTCAGCATCCCGCCATGCGGGCAATTGGCGGTGGCGCCGGTGTGCAAGACGGGTCCTGGCATCCCTCGTTCCTCCCCCCTCAGGTTATCGTCAGCGCGCCGTTGTTGATGATGACCGACGGCCCGGCGAGCTGGATGGACGCCCCCTGCCCGTTGGTGATCAGCACCCCGGCCGCCCCGATCGAGATCATTGCATTGGTCGCCGTGCGCACGAGGACCTGCTGCGCCGGATTGTCCGAGAGGGTCACCGAGGTACCGGTCGTCGTCTGCAGGTGGATGTTCGGCGTGGCCGGCGTGGCGCCCGCCAGCGCCAGCGGCGGGAAGCCGGCCGGATCGGGATAGAAGGCGCCCGACCAGATCGGATAATCGGGATCCCCCGCCTCGAACTCCACCCACACCGCCGAGCCGATCTGCGGCAGCGCGACCACGCCGGCCGTGCCCTTCGCGGCGAAGGGAAAGGAGGGCTGCGCCCAGGAGCTGGGAAACGCCCCGTAGATGTCGCCCAGCTGCACCATGATCCGGCCCTGATTTTGCGGATCCAGGTTGTTCAGCACCGTCGCGCGGTACTTGCCGTAGAATTTGCGTCCCTCGGTCATACCGGCACCACCGGAAGGTTGGCGATGAGGCCATCGCGGGCGAGCTGGAAATTCTGCTTCCACGAGCCGCGCCCGAGCGTGCTGCTGCAGGAGCGGACATAATAGAGGCCGTCATGCGCGAGCCCGGCGCCGCGCACGCCCACCAGCTGGCGCGCCGCGAGCGCGCGGCCATAGCGACCGACATCGAGCGAGCCGGACGCGGTGATTGGATCGGCCTGCGACAGCGCCGAGATCGACCGCGACAGGACATCGGTCAGCTTGAGCCGCTCGGTCTCGATCAGCTTGGTCTTGAGCGTGGCGAGCGGCCGGGCGGAGAGCGGCGGCTGGAGCAGCGATATGTTGGGCACCGGCACCGGCACCGAGATGTTGGCGACCTTCACATTGGCGAAGGGGATGACCGCCTGCGCGCTGTCGGCGGCGAAGCTCATCCCCTCGATGTTGCTGGCCTGGTCCATGTCGATGGTGATCGCGGGCTGCGGCACGCCGGCGCGGACCTGCGGGCCCCAATAGGCGGTGTTGGTGCCGGGTGCGGGCCCCGGCACGATGTAGAATTCATACCCCGCCTCGGTCGCGAGCTGGCGGGCATAGGCATAATCGGTGCCGGTCTGCTTCGCGATCTTCTCGGTCGGGCTGTCGACCGAGGAGAAGATGCCGGGAATTGCGACGGGGATCACCCCGAACATCGCATATTTGGCCATCATCAGCATGACGCGGGCGAAGGGCGGCATCGCCGGGTACATGAACCCGCCCATGTCAATCAGGTCCATATAGCCGGAGATGTCCTCGCCGGTAATGGTCAGGCGGTTCTCGCCAGGGGCATGGCTGGCGGCGAGGTCCTGGCGCTTGATTGGTCCGTCGGCGAGCACCGTCGGGATGCCGTTGACGGTGGCCATCAGGATCACGCGGACGAGCGGATCGAAGAAGCCCGCCGGCAGCAGCGTCTGCGCAATCGGGCTGGTCTTCGAATAGACGAAGCTTACCGAGAAGCCCGAGCGCTGGCCGACCGCGGTGGTCACCTGTGCGCTCTCGAACGCCTCGACCACGGCGGCCGGCACGGGCTGCACCGCCACCGGCCCCATCAGGAGCGTCAGCGTCACTCCCTTAAGCGTCGCCACGGGACGAGACCTCCAGCGGCAGCGGGATGGTGAGGATGCGGCCTTCCGCTGTGGCGGTGGCGGGATCCGCGTCGCCATTGGCGTCGCAGATCCGCCAATATTGCAGCGGATCGCCGTAGAAGCGCGCCGCAACCGCATCGATCCGCTCGAGCGCATCGCTGCGGTGCCGGTCGAGCGGCACATAGCGGGTGGTGGCCGGGATGATCCTGCGCCCGACAAAGGCACGCGACACACCATCCGGGCCGACATGGCTGCGGATCGCCGCGCCGTAATAGCGGCTGCCGGGGGCGAAGGGCGAGGAAGCGCTCATCTGCGGGCTCTCATGCGATGGCCGTGAGGCCGAGGGTGAGGAGCGCGCCAGGCCGGCCCCTGGCGAGCTTTTCGCGGCGCCGCGCGGCCGCCATGTAGAGTTCGGCCCCCTTGGTGCCCGGCGCCATGTCCTCGCTGGAGAGCAGGCGCAGCCCCAGCGACAGCCGGGCGCGGACCGGGTTGAGCCGGGTATCGAACGATTCCTCGACCACCGATACATCGGTGATGCGAACCGGCAGGACGCGGTTCTTGCCGAGCACGAGCAGCACCAGCGGCGCGGGCTCGGGCAGGATCTCCAGCGTTCCGGTGTTCGCGCGGGCCACCGTGCCGGCCAGATCGGCGATTGCGGGCGACAGGATCGTCTCGAACGCGGCGAGATCGGCGGCGATGCCGTTCTCGACAGTGTCGGGATCGGGCACATGGCTGGCCAGCCGGTCGGTCGCGTCGAATTCGATGTCGAGCTTGAGCGTCTCCACCGGCGGCCCGGTGAGCCGCAGCGCCTCGAGCCGGTCGCCGCTGTCCACCTTGGCAGCGCGCGGCGTCAGCTGGCGGCTGAGCGTATCCGGATTATACTGGAACGCGACCGAGCGCAGCACCTGCCGCCCGTCCGCATCCATCAGCACGAAGCCGCCCTTCAGCGTGCGCGGGGCGCGGGGGAAGCCGGTCATGGCGCGGGGCTCCTCATGATCCGCTGCTGTCGGCCAGCACCGACCGCAGCAGGCCCATCGGATCGAACTCCTTGGGCGTGACGTCGATCTGCGAAAGCGAGGGCCAGGTGATCTTCCCGTCCTTGCCGTAGCCCACCTTGCCGAGCGTGATGTTGATTTCGGGACCGAGCTGCTTCGGGCCCCATTTCGCGACCGGGAAGGTCCATTCATGGTTGGCGAGGCCCCACAGCGCGGAGACGTTGACCGCGAAGTCGATACCGAGGCTGCCGTACATCGAACCCTTGGCATAAGCCTCGCCCTCGAACGAAAATCCCTCGTCCGAATAGTCGGCGTCGATCTTGACGCCCGCCTCGCCGCGCACCCCCACCTCGGGGACGACATAGAGCCCGCCTTCAGCCGCCGCCGCGCCATAGGCGAGGTTCGCGCCGATCAGTACGCCGAAGCGGCCGAAGAGCCCGCCCCTTGCCGGGATGACGAAGGAACCGGAAAGATGCGCGGTGATGTGCTTCTCGTCCTCGAACGGGTAGAGCGAGGCCTTCACGACCAGCCCGCGCAGCGCCATCGGGCCGACCGAATAGGACACGCCCAGCTCGCCCACGACCCTGAGCGATACGAAGAGCGAGGCGATGGGTGTCGGGATATTGGTCGCGACCGACCCCTTGAGGATGCTCTTGCGATCATTGGGCGGCTTGGGCCAGGCCTCGCTGAGCGGCACATCGGCAACCTTCACTTCGCCCGACAGCTTGACCTTGCCGCTCGGTTCGAGCTCGACCGACAGCCTGGGGCGCAGCTTCGGGGTGATCTGATAGGCGAGTTCGCCCTTGCCGGTGGGCTTGCCCGCCTCGGACAGCGCGACCGTGAATTTGCCGTCCATCTTCTCGTTCTTGACCGTGAAGCCGACCGAGCCTGAGAAGGTGCCGCTCTCGTCGCCGTCCTTGCGGTTATATCTCACCACCGCGTCGCCATGGAGGTCGACCGAGCCCATCTTCCAGTGGACCTTGGTGGTGGCCGATAGCGTCAGCGCCTCCTTGGCGTAGCGCCCCTTGAGGGTCACTTCCTCGACCATCGGCAGCGGCTTCTTGACCTTCACTTCGCCGTGAAGGGACAGATCGTTCTGCTTCCACTCGGCACCGAGCACGAGATTGGCACCGCGCACCTGGGTGGAGATCGTCCCTGACGCGGCGATGGCGAAGCCGTTCTTCGCTTCGGCAAAGGTCATCGAGACGTCGGCGGTGGCGCCCTTGATGGTGCTAGACGTCGCCTTGAGCGACCCCGACCAGCCGGTGTCGGACCGATAGGCGATCGTGCCGCTGCCGTCCTTCAGCCCCGGCAGGGTCGGGCAGGTCTTGACGTTGCCCTCGGCAACGAAGGTCGTTCCCTCCGCGCGCGCGGTGACGTCGCCCTCGACATAGGGCTTGGCCTTGGGGCCGAGCGTGAACTTGATCGTGCCCGACGGCACGAACTTCAGCAGGTCAAGCTTGAACGCCCCTTCGGTGAAGCGGAAGAAGCCGGACATCGCCCGCATCGGCGCCGACTTGTTCATCTGCTCGACGTCGATGTCCTTGACGAGATCGAGCCTGTCCTTGTCGAAGCGGACCTTCAGGTCGCCGAGGAACTTGATCCGCGGATGGATCACCCCCTCGCCGCTGAGATTGCCCGAGGGATCGAGATCGAGCTTCGTGATGTTGCCGGGGCTGAGATAGGGATAATAGAATTTGATGTTCCGGTTGGCGCCGGCCGGGAGCTTCAGGTCGCGCACTTCCCCGGCAGGCCCCGCCGCCGTCGCATCGGCCGCGCCGGCCGGCGATCCCGCGGTTCCCGCTCCGGCTGCCGCGGGGGCACCGCTCGGCACGGCGGAGAAGACGATCTTGCCGTCGCCGGCATCGTCGCCATGCGTTTCCATAGCCTTGCTGTCGAAGCGACCGAAGACCTGGTCGCTCTTGCTGCCCCTGCCGCCGGGGCCGCGCTGATAGCGGGTGAGCCGCACGCCCGGCACGAGGCGCTTGCCCATCGCCGGGATCGGGGTTGGCTTGGTGTCGTGCGCGACCACTTCCTCCCCCTGCCCGCCCGCCTGGAGCTGCACGGGGCTGCCGATCACCTTCTTTTTCACTGCATCGCTGCCCGAGAGATCGCCGTCGCGGAGCAATTTCTCGACATGATAGCTGGCGTCCGCCGGCCCGGGGGTGACGGTCGCGTTGACGATGCGCAGCTGGAACTTGTTGGCCTTCTCGCCGCGCATGCCGGGCTCGCGCAGCTTCTGCAGTTCGCTTACCAACTTGTTGTAATTGGCCACGCCGGAGGTCTGGTTCACCTTGGAGGTGAGCAGCTGCAGGTTGCTGGCGATCGACGTGCCGCCCATCTGCTTCTCGACGATATGGTCGATATCGCAGCCCGAATCCTGCAGGTTCTTGTGCATGCCCGCGATCAGCTCGGGCACGCCGGGCTGCTTCGCGGCGGCCTTGACTGCCTTTGCACCCTTCGCATCATCCGGCCCGCTCACCGCGGTATCGAATGCCTCGGCGAGCTGCGCGGTGGTCTTGAACCCGAACTTGCCGAGCCAGATCTCCTTGTAGGGGGCGCCGTCCTCTTCCTTGTAGGCGGCGATGCTCTTGCCGGTGATCAGCGGCGAGAACACCAGCCGCCCCGTCGTACCGCCGCCGCCCGCATCGGTGTAGGCCTGCTGCACCCAGTCGCCCTTCCCCTTGCTCTCGGGCAGGGCATAGTTGGCGATCTCGACGATCAGCGTCTTGGGATCGGCCTCGTCCTTGATCGCGACCATGCCGTCCGGGATGTCGCTCGCCAAGGGTAGCGCCTGGGTATTCGCCGGCGGCGCCGGCGTGCTGTCGCCCGCCGCGGCCCGCTGCAGGCGTGGGGCCTGCAGGGTGGTGAGGCGCGGCGCGCTGCGCCCTTCGAGAACGGCGCTTGCCGCGCGGTCCGCCTCGGCCTCCAGCGCATGGTCGGTGCCCGCCGGCATCGGCCCCTCCGCCTTCCGCTGCACCCCGCCCTGCTGGACGGTGTGCGCCAGCTCGTGGGCGATCAATGCCTGTCCCGTCGGCGTGTCGGGCCGATAGGCGCCCTCCGCGAAGACCAGGTCGTTGCCGGTGGCATAGGCCCGGGCATCGAGCATGCGGGCGGAATCGTGCGCCCGCGCGTCGTCATGGACGCGCACCTGCTCGAAACTGCGCCCGAACCCGCTTTCCATGAACGCGCGGACGCCGGGTTCGAGCGGGCGACCGGCATCGACGATCGGCGGCGCGACGACCGATCCGGGATCGGCAAGAGTCGAGCGGCGCTGCGCCAGCGCGGCCGGTGGGCGGCTCGCCGGCGCATCGCGGGCCTCCGTGCGGCGGCTGGCGGCGAGCGCCCTCATGCGCCCGTCTCCTGCGCAGTCTTGATCGCTGCCAGGATCTGCGCGGCGGCCCGATCGGCCCAGGGGCTGCGCAGATCGGTTGCGCCGCCTTCCCCACGCAGCGCGCGCTCGAGCGCACCTGGCAGTGCATCGGCCAGCCGCCGCGCGTCGATCGACGAGGCAGCCTCCAGCCGCAGCGTGCCGATCCGCACCTGTGCGCCGCCCGGGGGAAGCACCGCGCCGCTCATTGCCGCGTACCCCAATCGAGCACCGGCATCGGCAGATCCTGTTTGGCGAGCTCCTCGGCCAGTTCCGCCGAGACCGCCGCCGCATCGATCCGGCCACCCCGCATGGCGACATGGAAGGCCGATCCCAGCGCGACATTGCGGATCGAGCCGCCGGAAAGGGGCAGCGTCGCCAGCATGGCGAAATCGAGCGGCTCGCGCGGCGCTTCCGGCGGAAACGCCTTTTGCCAGATGCGGAGCCGCTCCAGCTCGCTCGGCATCGGGAAGTCGATGAGGAAGCGGAAGCGGCGCAGGAAGGCGGGATCCACCGCATGGCGCAGATTGGTGGTGACGATCGAGAAACCGTTAAAGGCTTCCATCCGCTGGAGCAGGTCGCCGATCTCCGCATTGACGTGCCGGTCCGTCGCGCTGCCGACGACGCCCCGCGCACCCCAGATCGCATCGCCCTCGTTCCACACCATCACCGCGCCCGAGCGTTCGGCCTGGCGGAAACAGGCGGCGATGTTCTTCGTGGTTTCGCCGACCCATTTCGAAATGATCTGGCTGAGGTCGATCACCATCATCCGCAGGTCGAGCGCCGAGGCGAGCACTTCCGCCGCCATCGTCTTGCCCGTACCGCTGGGGCCGGAGAGCAGCGCGACGACGCCGCGGCCGCGGCCGCCGATCGCGCGGGCAAAGCCCCAGTCGTCCATCACCGTGGTCGCATGGCGGACATGGCCTTCGAGCCGCCGCAATGCGCGCTCGACCGGGGGAGCGAGGACGATGTCGTCCCAGCCATAGACCGGATCGACCAGCGTGACGCCGGGCACCGCGCCGCCCTGCGCCGCGCGCGCCGCGCGGTGCCAGAGCGCTGCGGCCGCCGTCTCGGCGCTCGGCGCCGCGTCGATCGCGTCGCGAGCATCCGCCACGACGGCGGCGATCTCCGCCGGGTCCAGCCGGAACTGGCCCGCGATGCGCGGCAGCTGGGAGGCGAGGCGGCCGGCGCGGGTCGGTCCCAGCGCATCGGCCCATCGCGCCGCGAGGGTCGCGGGAGTCGCCGGGCGCAGCACCGCCAGATGGACACCGCGCGCGAGCGCCGTCGCGCGCACCGGCCCCACCAGCACGACATGGCCGAGAACGCGCGCGGCGAAATCGGCTGCCCGGGGCGCGCTCGTCTCGTCGGCGACGAGGATCAGCGCGGCGGCATCGAGCATGGCCTCCCGCGACCAATCCAGCGCCACACGTTCCGCCGCGACCGGATCGGCAGGCAGGCTCGCGGCATCGACGCAGAATGCCGCCAGCCCGAGTGCCCCTAAGGCTGCGGCGATCGCGCCCGTGTCGGCCTCGGCGAAGAGCGCGACATGGCTCAGCCCGGCTCCATCGCGCCGCGTAAACGCGGCGGCGAGCTGCGCGCGGATACCCGCATCGTCGCTGCGCGGGCCGGCTGCGACCGGGCGGAAGCGTGCAGCGATCTCGCCGCCGCGCTGCGCCGCGCCGATCAGCCGATCGAGCACCGGCGCGCCGAGCCGCAAATGCGCTTCGTTGCGGCTGACCGCCTCTTCGAGGAGCACGACACCCAGGCGACGAAGCGGATGGCCCTCGGCCAGCGCCCTTGGCGGCAGCCCCGGAAGCAGCCGCAGCGCGAGCCAGACCGGCACCCCCTGCCCGCCCGAGCGTGGCGACGCCATGGCCGTGGCGCGCGCGGTCGCTTCGTCGGCTTCGTTGGCCAGCAGCAGGAGCACCAGTGCCGCTTCGGATTCCTCCAGCGCGAGCCCTTCCACCAGCCGCGCCCAGCCTGCGCCTTCGCCCCGCAACGTGGCGGCAAGCGCGGGGAGCGCCGTGCTGGTTTCGCCTCGCGACAATGCCGCGAACGAAGCGATCGCCGCAGCGGCGGCGCGTACCGGAAGATCGGCCGCGCTCACGGCACCGGGCTCACGATCGCGCGCCGGGGCAGATCGGTGGGC
>JAPJRE010000112.1 GCA_030824725.1 Sphingomonas sp. | reverse complement strand
GTAGAGAGAGATCGCGCTTGGCCGAAGCAGCCTAAAGGACGCCTATCCGGTCACCCGAACGCGAGCAGCTTGCTCAGAGAACGATGAAGACGTGTTTTTCCCGAGCTGACTCGCAGCAGTGTATGCAAGCATATCTCAATAGCGTGCAACGACCTGTCGATCGCGGCCCCTCGGATCGACGAATCTATCCAAGATGGATAATTCGCGACGCGCGGGCCGACTAGACGAACCCCTGAAAAAATGGTGAGTGCCGCAGTGGATGCATGCTCACCATCCGGTTCCCATCATGCTCGCAAGGGGTCGAAACAGGTCGAAAACACTATCTACTCAGCTCATAGCTTCTCGACCGCCTTGTCGATCCGGCGCAGCAGCGCGCCGTCCTGGGCGCTGCGCCGCACGGCCTCTTCGGCAAGCCCCATCAGGCTGGTCGCGCCGAAGCTGCCGGCCAGGCTTTGCAGCCGCAGTGCGGCCCCGCCCATTGCTCGGCACCCTTGGAGGTCTTCATCATGTCGACCGAACGGTGGACGCTCTCGAGGAACGCGTCGCGAAGCTCGGCGATCAGCGCGGGATCGTCGCCCACCGCGGCCGCCAGACTCGTATCGATTGCACCGGGATCATAAGCCATGGCTAATCCTATCTCCACCTTCGTTAACCGTTGGTTGCCGACGCGGTCTTGGTCCGCGCGACAAAGCTGGTAAGGTGGCCCGATGACTGGGGGCTCCACCGCTGAATCCGCCGTATCGTTCGAACGCGCATCCGCCGAGCCCGCCTTCCTGGCGGAAAGCCTGGTGATCGACGAACCCGCTCCCATGGCGCCGGAAGCGGCGATCGAAGCGCCGAGCCTTGGCTGGATCCTCACCTTGGTCGCGGTCGCGGCCGGGGTCGGCGCAACCTACGGCATGGCGAGCCTCGCGCTCCCTGCCTGGGACGAGCCGCTGAGCGACTTCCAGCGCGTCCAGCTGCTCGCCTCGCTGTGCGTGCCCACCGCCGTGGTCGCGCTGCTGTACCTGATCGCGGTGCGCACCAGCACCGCCGAGGCGCGCCGCCATGCCGATGTCGCGCGGGCGATGCGCGAGGCGGCCGAGCGGCTCGAGGCGCGCACCGCCGCGCTCACCGATCGCCTCCTCGCCCAGCGCGCCGCACTCGCCGAGCAGGAGACCACCCTCTCGGTGCTGAGCGACGCCGCCGCCGAGCGGCTCGCCCATGCCGCCGCGAGCGCCGAGCGCCAGGCCGACGCCGTCGCCGCCAGCACCCAGCAGCTGAGCGCCATGACCAGTGCTGCCGAGCACAGCGTCGCCGCCATCCTCGCTTCGCTGCCCAAGGCACATGCCGAGATGCGTGGGCTCGCCGATCGGGTCGATCAAGCCGGGCTCCAGGCCGGCCAGACCGCCGCCGCGCTCGACATCCAGCTGACCGTGCTCGCCGAGCGCGGCCGTGAGGCCGATCGCATCGCGGGGGGCGCCGCCGAGCGGCTCGCCGCGCATATCGCCCGCATGGAGGCGACCAGCGAGGCCGCCAGCAGCCGGCTCGAACAGGTGACCGACCAGATGTCGGCTGAGGTCGATGCCGTGCTCGATCGGGCTGCCGCCGCGGTCGAGCAGTCGCGCCAGGGCATCGCCGCGCAGGGCGACGCGATGCTGGCGATGCTCGCCGCCAACCAGGCCGCGCTCGAACGCGCGACGGAGGACAGCAGCGCCGCGATGGCGCAGCGCATGGCGCTGATCGAGGATGCGATCATCCGCATCTCGTCGCGGCTCAGCGAGGAGCAGCGACGCGGCGAGGCGCTGTTCGCCCGTCTCTCCGAAGGTGCCGCCAATTTCGATTCGGAGCTGGAAGTCCTCCACGCCGCCGGCACCCGCCGCACCGAGGCGCTTGCCGCCGCGATCCACGGGCTGCACCAGTCGATGGACGGCATGACCCAGTCGATGCTCACGGGCGAAGGTACCACGCGCGAAGTGATCGCCACCGCCGAGAACCTGCTCACCGCGCTCGACGCCGCCGCGCGCGAGCTCGACGAGACGATGCCCGCCGCGCTCGAACGGCTCGACGACCGGATCGACGCCACCCGCACGCGCATCGCCGCCGCCAAGCCCGAGCTGCTCGGCCTCGTCACTGCTGCCGAGACCACCCATGATGCCGTGGCGGGGATCGCCGCCTCGGTCACCCACCAGCAGACCGCGCTCGAACGCGGCCGCGCCGCACTCGCCGATACGCTGACCACCGCCGCCGATCAGGCCGAAACGCTCAGCCGCGCGATCGACGGTGCGATCCTCCACGCGAAGAGCTTCACCAGCGACGCCGCGCCCGAGCTGATCGAAACGCTGCTGCGCGTCCGCGACAGCGCCAACAAGGCCGCCGACCATGCCCGCGAAGCGATCGACGGCATCGTGCCGGCAGTGAATCGCTTGCTCCAGGACGCGGCCGATCAGGTGATCGAGCAGGCCGTCGAACGCTCGGTCCGCCGCCAGGTCGACACCCTGACCAAGGCCGCCGACGCCGCAATCGGCGCCGCCGCCCGCGCCGCCGAGCATCTCCGCGCGCAGATGACCGTGCTGGAGGACGCCAACCAGCGCGCCGAGACGCGCATCGCCGAGGCGCAGGACGCGCAGGAACGCGCCGACAGCGACGGCTTCGCCCACCGCATGGCGCTGCTGATCGACGCGCTGCACTCGACCTCGATCGACATCGCCAAGACCTTCTCCGCCGAGGTCACCGACAGTGCCTGGGGTGCTTATCTCAAGGGCGACCGCGGCGTGTTCACCCGCCGCGCGGTGCGCCTGCTCGCCCCGCACGAGGCGCGCGAGATCCACCGGCTGTACGAGCATGACGAGACGTTCCGCGAGAACGTCCATCGCTATGTCCATGATTTCGAGACGATGCTCCGCCAGGTGCTGAGCCTGCGTGACGGCAATCCGCTGGCGGTGACCCTGCTCTCGTCCGATGCGGGCAAGCTCTATGTCGCGCTCGCCCAGGCGATCGAGCGGCTGCGGAGCTGAGGGGCTGGGGTCCTCCCCCCCCCAAGTCGTCATCCCGGCGAAAGCCGGGATCCAGACACCTCTCGCTACGGCAGGAACCGCACCGGTGACCCCAATGGATTCCGGCTTTCGCCGGAATGACGGTCCGAGGGGTGCAGACCCTACCGCGCCGGCGGGCGGCGGGTCGAGTCGCGGACGATCAGCGTCGAGGGCAGCACCACTGGCTCGGCCGAGGCGGCTGCCCGTCCGGCACAGGCATCGATGATCCGCTCGACCGCCTTCGCCGTGATGTCGGCGATCGGCTGCGACACCGCGGTCAGCGCCGGGCTGGCGAACCGCACGATCGGCGTGTCGTCGAAGCTGACCAGCGACACGTCGTCGGGCACGCTGAGCCCCCGCCCCCGCACCGCCGCCATCGTCGCGAGCGCGGTCTGGTCGTTGGCGGCGATCACCGCGGTTACGTCGGCCCGGTCGAGCAGCGTGCGCGCCGCGATCAGCCCGGCATCGTAGGAGAAGTCGCCGGTCTCCAGCAGCCCGTCCGAGGACAGCCCCGCCGCCGCCATTGCCGCGCGCCAGCCCTCGACGCGCCAGGCGCTCAGCTCATATTCCGCAGGTCCCGCGATGAAGCCGATGCGGCGGTGCCCGAGCGCCAGCAGATGCTCGGTCGCCAGCCGCGCGCTGCCGCGATCGTCCTGCACCAGCATATGCCCCGGCCCTTCGGCGACCGAGCCGATCCGGGCGATCTCGATCCCCTTGTCTGCCAGCAGCCTGAGGATCACCGGGTTCTGCGAATGCGGCGGGGTGAGGATCGCGCCGTCGGGCTGGAGTGCTGCGATCGCGGCAGAGATTTCGCGCTCGATCTGGTCGCTCTGGGTGTCGACCAGCTCGACGATCATCCGATAGCCATGCGCCGCGCAGGCGAGCATCCCGCCGAGCAGCATCTGGTCGACCCAGTCGCGCCCCTCGCGCGCGCGCCAGTCGGCGATGGTCCGCTCGCGATCGTTGAGCGCGAGGATCAGGTAGGAGCGCGACCCGCTCATCCGCTGCGCTGCCAGCGACGGGACATAGCCGAGCTTGGCGATCGAGGCCTGGACCCGGTGGAGCATCTCCGGCCGCACGCCGGGCTCCTTGTTGATGACACGGCTCACCGTCTGCAGCGACACGCCGGCATCGGCCGCGACATGGCGGATCGTCACGGACTGGCGCCTACGAGACATGCAACTTCCTCTCCTGCATCGTTGTACTTAGCGGCTGAGCTGCCGCAACAGATACGCACGCAACTGCCCCGCCGTTTCGGGGGTGAGCGGATCGAGGATGCCGCGGCCGCCTTCGGGAATATGCGCGGTCACCGCCGCGCCGGGCGCGAAGACATAATGGTCGAACACGCTCCGCCAATGCGCCCGCTCCGCCGCCGGCAGGTCGCGGATCGCGAGCAGCGCGGCGAGCAGCGCATCGTTCGGCTCGGCGAGCCAGGACGGGCGCGTCCGCCACCAATAGTTGATCATCACGTTGAAGCCGTCGAGCGCCTCGACATGGTGCCACCACAGGCTCGGGATGCGGAGCGCGTCGCCGGGCGCCAGCACCACCGTGCGGGCATGGCGCAACGCCTCACGGAACCGGGGGAAGCGCACGAAATCGGGTGCGTGGAAATCGACCATGCTGATCGCGCGGCCGCCCGGCGTGTTGTCGAGCGGGCCGGGATAGAGATTGGCGAACTGGTCGGGCGGAAACAGCGTGAAGCGGCGATGGCCGACCGCGGTGCAGACGAGATTGTCGGGCTCGTCGCAATGCGCGGCGACGCGCGTGGCGGTGCCGATCCAGATCGTCGCGGCCAGCCCCTCGCGCGGGCCCAGCGGCATCGGATTGGCCTCGGCCAGACCGGGGAAGAAGCGGGGCACGTCGGTGGACGCGATATAGCGGAGCGGCGCATCCGCCCGCCCCTCGTCCGCTGCCATCGCCGCGAAGATCGCGCCGATCCGCGCGCGGCTGGTGCGGTGGTTCATCGCCATCGCGTCGTCGTAGAAGATGCGCGCGCCGGCGCCGGGCGCACCCTCGGCATAGGTGAAGTCGGTGTCGCGCGCGAAGCCGGCCAGATAGGCGCGGATATTCGGGGCCCCCTTTCCGCCCTCGGCGACCAGCGGCCAATCGGCGACCAGCCCGCGCACCACGAACGGCTCGGCCGAGGCCGCCAGCGCATGGTCGAGCGCCCAGCAATCGGCGGCGGCGATCTCGGGCACGGGCCGCAGCCCGTCGAACAGGTCGGCGGGGTCAGGCATCGGCGCCCCGGCGCTGGAGCCGCGCGATCAGCAGCGGCAGATTGGCGAGGGAGGCCAGCGCCATGGTGATCGGCAGCAGATGTCCGTCGCGGTGCAGTTCGCCCAGCACCACGCCGTCGAGCGCCGCGAACCGCTCCTCATGGATGCCGTGGAAGTCGACGATATGCCGGGCATTGCCCTCGGCATCGTCGAAGCGGATCGAGACGGGCTCGATCAGCTCGTGCCGCTCCAGCGCGTCGAAGAAATCGGGGGCGGCGCGGTAGCCGCGGTCGAGCTGCGCGAGACCGTCGAGCACCGCGGCAAGATAGCTGCTCGGCATACCGTCCGCCTCGAACAGCGGCGAGGCCTCGGCATAGCCAGCATCGCCCGGTGCCAGCACCCGCGGGCTCGCCGCCGAGAGATGAAGCTGGGCCAGGTCGCCACCGGCAGGTGGGGGGCCGATCAGGAAGGGCCGGGTCGCCATGGCCAGCGGGAGATAGGGCGCATCCCAGCGATCACCCTCGAGATAGAGGTTTTCCTCGGGCGCGAAGCCGAACAGCGCGATCGCCTGGAACCCGTCCCGGGCGGGCGTCCGCTGGAACAGGATCGGATAGGCATTCTGCACCTGGCGGAACTCGCTGGGCACCACGAGGCAGAGCTGGACGGCGTCGCCCAGCGCGGCGCCGCGCCGCCGGTCGATACGGACCGCACGGTGATCGTCGATGGTCACGAGCTGTTGATCGTTCATGCGTGGTAATCCCCGTTCCCCGCCGGGGCGTTGGCACGCCGCGCGGCGGGGCGGAAGGGCCTTGCGGCATCGAAACCGCAAGGCCAGGTCGGTCGTCAGAAGCGGTAGCGCACGCCCACCGTGTAGCGGGCATAGCCCGGCGCGGTGACGCCGACATAACGATCGGTCCGCTGGTGCGTCCGGCGGCCCTCGCCGGTCAGGTTGATGCCTTCGAAGAACAGGGTCGTGCGCGGCAGCGCCTCCCAGCTCGCGCTGGCATCGACCTGGCCATAGGGCTCGGTGTAGCTCGGGTTCGACCCCGCGCCCGACAGGAACTCGGCACGCCAGTTATAGGCGACGCGCGCCTGGATGCCGTTCTTGTCGTAATAGCCGATCACATTGGCGGTATCGCTCAGGCCGACCAGTGCGAACTGGTTGACCGTGGCGGGCTGGTCGTTGCGATAATGCACGTCGCCGTCGACGATCGTGTAGTTGAGGATCATCCCCAGTCCGGTTTCCCAGAAGCTGTGCTGGACGGCGAATTCCCAGCCATGGACGTTGGCGGTCTGGTTGTTGTTGACCGGCGTATTGACGGTGAACAGCACCGGCGCGTCCTCGGGCAGGCCGAGGATGTCGCCGGTATAGTTACCCGGCGTGCCGCCGGTGATCTTCACCGAGCCCGGATAGTTGGCGAAGATGTACTGGCGGATGTCGTTCGAAGTCGCGCCCGCGCCCAGCGCTGCCAGCGCCGCCTTGTAGCGCGGGCCGTCGGCGGGGTTGGTCAGGCCGAACACCGGCTTCTTTACCTGGCCGGTGCCGATGAAGTTCACCACCGACTTGTGGAAATAGCCGACCGAGACGTAGCTGTCCGGCTGGTAGTACCACTCGGCCGAGAAATCGAGATTCTTCGACTTGTACGGCAGCAGACCCGGATTGCCCTGGCTGCCGGTGCCGCCGTCGACGCGGAACAGCGAGTCGATCGTCTGGCCGCCCTGCAGGCTGCCATAGTCCGCCCGCGCGATGGTGTGGCCATAGGAGGCGCGCAGCTTGACGTTCTTCAGCGGCGATATGTCGAAGTCGAACGAGGGCAGCCAGTTCTGGTACGAACCGCTGAGCGAGGTGTAGTCGCTCTTGCCCGAGTAGACGACGTTGAGCTCGTTCGCCGAGACCCATTTGGTGCCCGTGGCGACCGGCACGAGTGCCGAGGAGTCGATCCAGGTCTTCTCGTATCGAACACCGGCATAGAGGTGCGCCGGGCGGCCGAAGGCGTCGAACTTCACGTTCGCCTGGAGGAAGGGCGCGAGCGTCTTTTCGGAGATGTGGCGGTCGACGGTGTACTGCGCCAGGCAGGTGTCGGGCCCCAGCGGCGTGCCGCTCTGCGGCTTCGAGCACATCTTGTAGAGGCGCTCGAGATTGCCGACCAGCGTCTCGAAATTCTTGGTGAAGATCTGCTGGATCAGCAGGCTGCCGTCGGTCTTCAGGCCCGGATATTTGTCCGGGATGGTCGCGAGCGTGAACAGGCTGTCGGGCAGGTCCGAGGCCGGGCCGGCGCCGCCCCAGGTGTTGTTCTGGAGGAAGCCGTACGCCGAGCGAACCTTGTTATCGACATAGGAGATGCCGAAGTCGACGCTGTCGAGCAGCCCGCCATGCTCGTAGCGGCCCTTGAACTGGACCTGGTTGATCTCGTCGCGGAACATGCCGTTGCGGAAGGAATTGCCGGTCGCCTGGATGCGCGAGGCGTCGAGCAGGTCGATGCCCGGCTGCATCTTGATCGAGAGCACCGGCATGTAGTGGGTGAAGTCGATCGTCTGGCTCGCCGCGCCGAAGATCGCGGTGCTCACCGAGGTGCTGGTGCCGTACTTGTTGGTCGGGCCCGATTTGGCGATCGAATGGTGCGCGTCCAGCTCGAACGAGAAGGCGCCCTCGGGCTTCCACTGCAGGTTGCCGCCGATCGAGTTGTTCTCGCTCTGGTTGGCGCTGAGGTTGCTGACGTAGGAGACGTCCTTGTTCTCGCTCGCCTTGAACCGCTCGGTGTAGAAGATCGGGCTCGCCACCGCGCCGCCGGTCCAGCTGCTGACGGTGTCGTTGTTGTTGAAATAGACGCCGATGCTGTTGCTGCGCACGGTCACCCGGTTGCGCGAATAGGTATAGTCGATCGTGCCGGTCAGCGTGTCGGACGGCTTGAACTGCAGCACCGCCTGCCCGTTGATCCGCTCGCGCTCGATATCGTTGATGCCGATGCCGGCATTCTGCGGCACGGTGTAGATCTGGTCGCCGGTCGGGCGGTTGGTGATGTTGGCAGCGCGCGGGTCACCCGGCTGGGCGAGTTCGCCCGCCTTGTCCGAACCGGTGCGGCCGTTCTTCCAGCCGACATAGGCCTCGTTGTTGCCTGCTTTGCGCTTCTGGTAGGTGCCGGCGATCAGGATGCCGATGCGATCGTCGAGGAAGCTGTCGCTGACGATGCCCGAGACTTCGGGAGTGATCGGCGTGTTCTTGGCGTTGCTCGAGCTGTCGTACATCCCCGAGACTGCGAAGCTGCCGTGCAGGCCGGGCTTGTCGAGCGGGCGCGGCGTGCGGATGTTGATCGTCGAGCCGATGCCGCCCGATTCGATGTCGGCGCGGCTAGTCTTGTAGACCTCCACCGCGGCGATGCCGTCGGACGAGAGGTTGGCGAAGTCGAACAGGCGCGAGGTCGGCGCGGTGGCGCCGCCGTCCAGCGTCGAGGTCGGCATCTGGCGGCCGTTGAGCGTCACCAGATTGTAGTTGGGGCCGAAGCCGCGGACGGTGACGGTCGAGCCTTCGCCGATCGAGCGGTCAATCGACACGCCGGTGATGCGCTGGAGCGATTCGGCGAGGTTGGTGTCCGGGAACTTGCCCATGTCCTCGGCAGTGATGCCGTCGACCACACCCTGCGCGTCGCGCTTCAGTTCGAGCGATTCGCGGAGCGACGCGCGGATGCCGGTGACGACGATGTCGCCATTGGCTTCGGCCTCGGTCGCGCCGCTCGTATCCTGCGCCGCTGCGATCCCCGGCATCGCGAGCAGCGCGAGCGCGGAAACTCCCGCGCGCCACAGCATCGACCTGCCTGCATGTACCCGTGTCATATTGGCTCCCCGCATGTTGGATGAATCATGGCGCGCCATGATGTGAACGTTCACATACAAACATTCATTACGGGGTCAACAAGTCACATTTCTGTCGTTTTTGGGCGGAGGATCGTTCTCAGAACTGTCATCTTCGCGCGGCCGAGTTGCAGCATTGGCCGGAACTGCCCGGCGCACCGGAAGCGGCAGGAACAACGTTGGCACGTGCGGCTACAGTCTCTATTCCGGCCGCCGCATGCACGCGCCGACGCCCTCCGTACCCGCCCAAGGCACCGCACGGCATTGGCGCTTCCTGCTGCTGTTCGCGCTGGCCAATGCGGGCGGGACGATCGGCTATCTGCCGCTGTTCACGGTCTTCCTGCCGATCAAGGTGGAGGCGATCGCCGGCGCCGACCGACTCAACCTGTTCACCCTGGTCGCGGCGATCGGGACGGTCGCGGCAATCGCCGCCAATATCGGCTTCGGCTCGCTGAGCGACCGCTCGCTCGCGCGCGGACGCGGGCGCCGCGGCTGGCTGCTGCTCGGCACGCTCGGGCTGGCGCTCGCCTATGCGCTGTTCGCCCGCGCCGAGTCGCCCGCCCAGGTGACGCTCGCGGTGGTGGCGGTGCAATGCGCTGCCAATGCGGTGCTGGCGCCGCTGCTCGCGCTCATGGCGGACGAGATCCCCGACGCGCAGAAGGGCTTTACCGGCGGCCTGCTCGCGCTGGCCAACCCGATCGGCGCGGCGACGGCCTGGGCTCTGGTCCAGCTGCCCGGCGCCACGGAGACGATGCGCCTGGGCTTGCTCTCGCTCGTCATCGCGCTGCTGGTCGCGCCGCTCGCCTGCTCGACCGCGCGCCGCCTGCCGCCCCAGCCTGCGCCCCTGCCCCGCGTCCAGGCCCGCCGCAACCTCGCCGCGGCCTGGGTTGCGCGGCTGCTACTCCAGGCGGCCGGCAACGGACTGACGCTCTACCTCTATTATTATTTCGCCGACCTGCCCCCCCGCCAGACCGCTGCCGATGCCGCAGATTTCGTCGGGCGCACGCTGGTGCTGGCCTATCTTCTCCCCCTGCCCTGCACGCTGCTGCTCGGCCGCCTCTCGGACCGGATCGGCCGCCGCAAGCCCTTCCTGCTGGCGTCCGCGGCGGTGACGGCGGGCGGCCTGCTGGTGATGGGCCTGGCCGGCACCCGCACGATCGCGGTGGCGGGGTTCCTGGTCTACGGCGTCGGTGCGCAGCTGTTCATGGCGCTCCACGGCGCCTTCTGGATGCAGGAGCTGCCGAGCGCGCGCCACCGGGGCCGGGACCTCGGCATCCTCAACCTCACCAACACGCTGCCCGCGCTGATCGGTACCGCGATCGCCTGGGTGGCGGCGACGCCGGGCAGCTTCGCGCCGCTGCTGTTCCTGCTCTCCGGCCTCACCTTGGCGGGCGGGCTGGTGATGCTGGCGGTACGCGAACCCGCTCAGGGATAGGCAAGCAGCCGCTGCATCGTCGCGCCGGGACGCGCCGCCGCACCGGTATCGTTCACCAGATGCGCGATCGTGCCGACCCCGCCGCCGAGCGACATCGTCGTCACGTGGCGGAAGCG